>JAWLFD010000168.1:0-5350 GCA_041685745.1 Wenzhouxiangella sp. | reverse complement strand
AACAATATCTTCGACGAGTCGCCGATACTGACGTCCCGCTCGTACCCGGTCGGCATCATCGGAAGAGAGTACTTCCTGGGCCTCAACGCCCGGTTCTGAAAGCTCAAATCCAGCTGACCGAAAACCCGGGGTGGCCACGCCGCCCCGGGTTTTTTATATGCGAGGAGTTTTTCGATGATCAAGTCGCCGAGCGGTTTGCGTTATGCATTGGTAGAACTTCAATGGCCAAGGGAATCAATCCATCATACGATTGTTCTCGACACCGAGTTCGACGTCTCGCCGGGCACGCAGTAACTCCAGGTCAGCTACGCAGTAGATGGCACCGAGATCACGGCTGTACAGGAAGACCCGAAGACCGGCGAGATCATCAACGTGGGTCGCGCCCTGGTTCGCGATGGCGTCGCCTTACCGATCCGCCTGAGCGCGGTGACCCATGACAGGATGAGTGTTGCGCTTGGAGCAGTGGAAATGCCGACGCGATGATGGGTCCGGGAAGCGTTCATCAGGACACGGGAACCCGTGATCCAAGTTTTTCGATCGCTTGGCGCAGCATTGGATCCGGTGGCGTCAATTGGCTGGCAGCTTCGATCGCGGCTTGTCGATCGGCCGCTGCCGAAGCGGCGCCCGCTGCGTTCGATCGACGCGCCTCGAGGAACAGGTCGAATGCCATGATGGCGGGCGGTCCAGAAACCGGGTCGGCGCAGCGATCGTCGGGCAGGTAGCCATCGGTATAGCTCGCCCGGAAGCGTTCGATGCGGCAGTGAATTTGTTTTTCCTGAACGCCATTGCGATAACGCGCCGGGGGAAGCTTGAGGAGCAGTTCGGTGATCTCACCAGATCGTTCCTGCAGCGCCAGCAGTTCCAGCAACTGCGCAATGGCTTCCTGGTAGACGGCGCTGGTTGGTTCATTCCATGACTGTAGAGCAGCCACCGCTTCACGCAGGGTTCGCTCTGCATCCATGGCGCGACCCTCGCGCCGGTAGCTCAGGCCAAGACTGCGCAAGGTCATGGCGACGGATCGGTTGTCAACGCCGTAGTAGGCGCGCTTGGTTTCCAGCGCATGTTCGTAGGTCTGCGTAGCGCCTGCCAGGTCGCCACTCATGAACAACACCCCGGCAAGATTGTGCAGGGCCTGAGCGGTTTCTTCGTGGACCGGACCGTGGCGCGCGCGGTTGAGCGTATGAATCTTGTCGTAAGCCGCGCGCGCGGCCGGATAGTCTTGTCGGGAAAATGCGATCGCGCCGAGCAGGCCCTGGGCAACCAGCGCCAACTCCAGGCCCGCATCAGTGGAGTCAGCGTTGGCCCACCCGGCGCGGGCTGCCTGTTCGGCTTCTGCGGTCGACCCGAGGTTGATCAGTGCGGTAGCCTGAAGGTTGCGCGCGTTGGCCAGCGTGTTGCCTTCAAGTGCGGCAAGCCAGGCCGGATCGAGCAGTTCGAGAGCCGCCTGATACTGTCCGGCCAGAAGGTTCAGTCGAGCGCTGAGCAAGCGTTTGTCAACCAGCAGGGCTGCGGGTACATCCGGGCGAGCCTGGCCCAGCAGCGCCAGAGCGTCCTGATACAGTCCCAGGCTCAGGAAGCTGCGAGCAATTGCAAGTTCCAGCGCCGCGGCGACTTCCGGCTGGCCGGTGAGTTCGCGTCCAATGCGTTCATGGCCGGCTTCAAGCAAATCGCGCGCCCGAACGTCAGGACCTTTTTCCAGTCCTGGTGTAGAAGCCTGGAACACGCTTTCCAGAAAGCTGGCGATTTCGCGTGCCTTGGTCGCCTCGACGACCGCGACATCGCGCTCGATCCGGGCCTGCCGACCAAACCAGGCCGAAACGACAGTTCCGCCCATCATGGCGAGCCCGGCCATTGCCATGGCCGCTCCGGCCAGGCGGTTATGGCGCAGCCAGCGCTGCGCCGACTGCAGGCGCGATGGCGCACGGATGCCGATCGCGCGGTCCTCGCTCAAGGCCCGAAGATCAGCGCTCAGGTCGGCCGGGCTGGCATAGCGCTGGTTGGGATCCAGCGCGATGGCCCTGGCGATGATGGCCCGCAGATCCTGCTGTGCGACCGGGCGCAACCCCGGCACCGTGCCAAGGACCTCGGCCTGGCCCCGGATCTTTCGCTCCACCAGCGCCTCGCGGTCTTCGCCAAACGGGCTGCGACCGTCGCTGAGCAACTCATACAGCATCAGGCCCAGGGCATAGACGTCAGTGTGGGTGGTCGCGGTCTGGTTGAGCAGCTGCTCAGGTGCTGCATAGCGCGGTGTGAAGCTGGTCGGCACGCCTGGATCCGGGGTTGCTTGTTCGGGCAGGAGCAGGGCGGCAACTCCGAAATCAAGGATCTTCAGATCACCCTGCTGATCGATGAGTACGTGCTCGGGTTTCAGATCACGATGCAGGACCAGACTCTGGTGGGCGTAGGCGACGATGTCTGCGACCTGGGACATCCAGCGCGCGATCTCCAGCACGTCCATCCGGCGCTCGCGGGCGGTCTCGCTGAGCGGTTGGCCCTGGACATACTCCATGACCAGATAAGCACCCAGTTGCTCGTCTTCGCCAGCATCGATCAGGCGGGCAATGCCGGGATGATTCAGGCGCGCCAGGAGGCGGCGTTCGCGGTCGAACAGCTCAAGATCATGACCGCCGCGAGCGGTGACGAACTTGATCGCCACCTGCGCTTCAAAGCGACCGTCGCACCGCTCGGCCAGAAATACCTGACCCATTCCGCCCTCGCCGAGCGATTCGATCAGGCGCCAGGCGCCGACTTGTGCCCCGACTTGCTGCGCCCGCTCAACCTGGCTTGCCAGTCGCTGAACCGACTTGCCCCACTGGTCCAGATCGATTCGACCGTCGAAAGCGACCAGCTCGGCGACCTGGGATCGAACCTCTTCGGAGACCGCGCTGTTTTTCAATGCAACCCGCTGCTGATCGAGCGGCAAGCTCGAGATCGCCTCGAAAAGCCGCTCCACTTCGGCCCAGCTTTTCGGATCCATCAGCGGGTCAGCGCGCGGGCAAGAAAGGCCGTGGCCAGTCGCAGTTCCCGCGTGACCGTGGCGGTTGAAAGGTCTAGAGCGGATGCAATCTCTGCGCTGGTCAGGCCGCCGAACACCTTGAGTTCGACGACTTTCTCCAGTCGCGGGGAACGGCGGCCGAGCTCGGTCATGACCTCATCGAGCGCGATCATGTCGATCGGGCAGCCGCCATCTGACAAACGCTCGAGGTGCGAGACGGTGACCTGGAGCCAGTCACCGCCGCGTCGCTGGGCAGCGCGCTCACGCGCATGGTCGACCAGCACATGCCGCATGACGGTGGTCATGCTGGCCAGAAAATGGGCCTGGTCGTTCCACTGGCTGCCCGACCGGCAGGCCCGAAGATAGGCCTCGTTGACCAGCGCGACGGTGTCGATCGTATTGCCGCGATTGAAGCGGCCTAGTTCGCGCCGGGCAATGCGGTAGAGCTCGAGCTGTTGCTGTTCGGTCGAGCCCCTGATGGTTCGGTTGTTCGTTGTCCCCATGCCGGCGCTCCATGATCGGCCGTCGCACAGGGCTTGGAGCATAGCATGAGAAAAAGGAATCGGCCGCCTCCGACAGCGGCCGATCCCACAAGGGCGCAAAGCATGGATGGGGGATCAGTCGCGCGCTCTGCGGCGCGTATGGACGGTTCCCATGACCAACAGCAGCAGGGCAAGCAGGGCCAGTCCGGCCGGCGAGGCAATGGGAACTGCCACGGGTTGCTGGCTCACTTCGGGGATGGCGGGCTCGCCCGGGCCTTCAGGCGGGTTCGGAACAAAGGCCAGTTCGTAAGCCCCGACATCCGCACGCGGCCCGACCACGCGGGCAAAGCCCTCGCCGCGTTGGTCATAGGCATTGCTTACATCCTGCCCAGCATCCAGCGCCGGGCTGCCGGGCAGCGGCGCGTGGGTCAGGACGCAGCCGGAAGGCCGGCTCACGCCCAGCCCACCGACACCGGCGGGCACGAAACAGCCGTTGTCGGTCAGCAAGTCCAGTGCCGGCTCATCACTGAGGACATTGAAGGCGCTGATGCCGTTGATCTCGTCGGCTTGATCGCCGAACACGCTGGCGGTGGCATCGACGATCGCCGAGGGAAAGACGAACAGATTGCCGGCCGGCGCCGTGTTGCCAGCCAGAATGGTGCTGAGCAGGGACAGGCGACGGACGCCCTGATCGGCCAGGTCGACCGCCCCGCCGAACGCGGCCGTGTTGGCCGTAATGGTCGCTGACTGCAGGCTGACGCCGCCGCGAGCCGAGTAAAACGCGCCCCCTTCGGCGACCCCGCCCAGGGTGAGGTTGCCGGAAAGTGTGCTGTTGCCGATAAAGGTTTGTCCATCGACCCAGACTCCGCCGCCGTCGGCGTTCAGGCCGGCGGTGCCATTGGACGAGATCTCGGATTGCAGCACGACCAGATCACCGAGTTCACCGCCGTCGTAGAAGATGCCGCCACCATGCGCTGCCGCTCCGGTGGTCTGGTTGTCGTAGACCCGGGCGTTGAACAGCGTCAATCCACTACCGGTCGCGTAGATGCCGCCGCCCTCTGAATCTGCGATATTTCCGGCCACGCTGCTGTTTTCAAACAGGCTATTGCCGGCCCCGGTGATCCAGACGCCGCCGCCCTGTCCGCCGACAGCGACGCTGTCGAGCACGCGCGAGTTGATCAGATGCAGTGGGCTGAGCGAGCAGATCGCGCCGCCGTTGATCGTGCCGGCACCGCATTCGGCGATCGCGGCCTGGCCCGGTTCAGCCCGGCCTTCGACCAATACCAGATTTTCCAGCCTGACCGTCAAGTCAGCGGCGGTGACGCCGAAAATGCGCGAGTTGTCGTTGCCGCGGATGACTGTCGCCCGGGCCTTGCCGGTAATGGTCAGATGGTCGGTAATGTCGATCTGACTGCCCGTCAGTACGATGTTGGTGCCGATGCCGCCAAATATGATGTTATCGGCACCGGGCGAGGCATTGGCCAGGGCAACGACTTCGCGCAGGCTTCCCGGCCCGCTGTCTTCATTACTGGTGACCACGAATTCCGCGGCCAGTGCGATCTGCAGGCAAAAGGGCAGCGCGACGAGCAGGGCTACAGCAACCGTACGGCCGAAAAACTTCCCTCTAACGTGGTACATGTATGCAGTCATCCGTGAATTGGTTGTTTAGGGATCACGGAATTGGCCTGCCATCTTGATCACAAGATTTGATTGGATGCAATAAAGGCGCCCGGGACTCGTGAAGGAAACCATCCCCAGTCCGAAGCTGATGGTCTTCGGCCTGGTCAACCTGCCGCTGTCGATGCTGATGTCGCCGACCGCGGCCGTCTTGCCCAATTTCTATCTGGAATACACCGCCGTCACCCTCGGGGGG
>JAWLFD010000167.1:0-5350 GCA_041685745.1 Wenzhouxiangella sp. | reverse complement strand
CAGGTTGATAGGCTGGGTGTGGAAGTGCAGTAATGTACGAAGCTAACCAGTACTAATTGCCCGTGAGGCTTGGTCATATAACACCAAAGCCAATTGCGCAAATATTGACACGACCAGTGTCAGGACGCTCAAGAACAGACTTCGCTTTGCTTTGCCTGGTGGCAATAGCGGCATGGAACCACCCGAACCCATACCGAACTCGGAAGTGAAACGTGCCAGCGCCGATGGTAGTGCGGTTCGTCCGTGCGAGAGTAGGTCACTGCCAGGCATTTACACCAGAAACCCCGGTGCTCGTTTCGAGTGCCGGGGTTTTTTTATTTCCTGTGTTTCTTCAGCGCGCCGGGTCGGGGTGCTCTGCACGTCGATGTTCGGGCTGCCTCGCCATACTCAGTGGTCGTCGTTTTCGTCGAAGACGGTGCGGTCCAGTTCCCCTTCGGAATCGGCAACGATCACGGTGACCATCGCGTCTCCAGAGACGTTGACGGCCGTGCGAGTCATGTCGAGAAGGCGGTCGACCCCGAGGATCAGGGCGATCCCTTCGGCCGGCAAGCCCACCTGGGCCAGAACCCCGGCAAGCAGAATCAGCCCCACCCCGGGTACACCGGCCGCGCCGACCGAGGCGATGATGACCATGACCACGATCATCAGGTACTGGGTCAGCGTCAGGTCGACGCCGAAATACTGGGCGATGAAGCCGGCGGCGATGCCCTGCATGATGGCGGTGCCGTCCATGTTGATCGTCGCGCCCAGCGGCACCGTGAAAGAGGCCACCTTGTTGTCGGCACCCAACCGGTGCTCCACCGTCTTGAGGGTCACCGGAATGGTCGCACCGCTCGAGGCGGTTGAAAAGGCAAACGCCAGCACTGCCCGCATTTTCGACCAGAAAATCCTCGGGTTCAGGCCGGTCAACATGCGCAGGAGCAGCGAGTAGGTCACCGTGGCGTGTACCACCAGAATGAACAGCACCAGCAAGACGTACTTCAAGACCCCGAAGAAGGTCGAAAGTCCTGTCGTCGCCCCCAGCGTGGCGATCAGCGCAAAAACTCCGTAGGGCGCAAGCAGCATGACGAAGCCCACCAAACGCATGACCACGACATTGAAATCCGAAAAGAACTGGCCGACACGCTCTCCGGGCTTGCCGGCCAGGGCGATGGACAGGCCGATCAGGACGGCGAAAACGATGATCGGCAGCATGTCCCCCTCGGCCATTGCCTCGACCGGATTGCGCGGAACCATGTCGGTCAGGACCTGGCCAAAGGATGGCTGGGCCGAGATTTCCCGCTCCACCGTCTGCTCGGGGCTCGCTCCAACGCCGGGCTTGACGATGACCGCGGCAGCCAGCGCCAGGCTGATTGCAATGCCTGTGGTCAGCAAGTACAGCCCGACGGCCTTGCCGCCGACCCGACCGAGTTTCTTCGGGTCGCTCAGAGCGCTTACGCCCGTAATCAGGGACACGAACACCAGCGGCACGACCAGCATGCTCAGGAAGCGCACGAAGATTTCTCCGACCACCCCCAGCAAGCCATCGATGAGAAACGACTGCGCCCAGGGCTGATCGGCCACGGTCAGATTGATGAGCACGCCGAAAGCCAGGCCCAGGCCCATCCCGAGCAGGATGCGATTGGAAAGCTTCCGATGGTCGAAGTTGTCGTCGTTCATGGCGCGAGGTTACTCATGGCGGCTGGTCAGCTGCAGAGGGTAGCGCAGCGCATGACAATGATCCAGAACCAGTGTGCCTGCCAAATGGAGCTGCCGGTCGCCCAGACCCGGTCGCAGGCCGTACAATCCTCGGCTGGACTTATCATTAGATGTATCGCGAAATGACTGCTGCCGAATCCACGCCCGCACCGGCTCACTTCATCCGGACCCGGATTGCCCGTGAACTCGAGGCCGGTCTCCATCCACGCATTGTGACCCGTTTTCCGCCGGAGCCCAACGGCTACCTGCACATCGGCCACGCCAAGTCGATTGTCCTGAACTTTGCCATGCCGGCCGAATTCGGCGGCTACACCAACCTGCGCTTCGACGACACCAACCCGGCGCGCGAAGAGCAGCGCTTCATCGATTCGATCAAGGCCGACGTTGCGTGGCTGGGCTACCGCTGGGAAAACGAGTGCTACGCGTCCGATTATTTCGAAATCCTCTACGGCTATGCCCTGCACTTGATCGACCATGGTCTGGCCTACGTGGACGAGCAGGATGCCGATACCATTCGCCTCCAGCGCGGCACATTGACCGAGCCGGGCATCGACAGCCCTTGCCGTGACCGTCCCGGCGCTGAAAGCCGGCGTCTTTTCGAGCGCATGCGGGCCGGCGATTTCGCCGATGGGGCGATGGTCCTGCGTGCCCGAATCGACATGGCCGCGCCCAACATCAACCTGCGCGATCCGGTCTTGTACAGAATCCGCCGCCAGATTCATCACCGTACCGGCGACGACTGGTGCATCTATCCCAGCTACGACTTCGCTCACGGGCAGTCCGATGCCATCGAGCACATCACCCACTCGCTGTGCACGCTCGAGTTCGAAGACCACCGCCCGCTCTACGACTGGCTGATCGAACATCTTCCGGTTCCGTCGCGGCCGGTCCAGATCGAGTTCGCGCGCCTGAACATGGACTTTACCGTCATGTCCAAGCGGCGACTCACGCGGCTGGTCGAGGAGGGCCACGTCGATGGCTGGGACGATCCGCGCATGCCGACCATCGCCGGGCTGAGGCGGCGCGGATTCACTCCCGACTCGATACGCGCTTTCTGCACCGAGATCGGTGTGACCAAGTCCGAAAGCATCATTCCCTTCGGCGTCCTGGAGCGAAACCTGCGCGACGATCTCAACGCACGGGCGCATCGGCGCATGGCGGTGCTGCGTCCCCTGAAAGTGGTGCTGACCAACTTTCCCGAAGGCGAGACCGAGTGGATCGAGGCGGCAAATCATCCCCAGGATCCGGAGCAGGGCTCGCGCCGGCTGCCGCTGACTCGCGAGATCTACATCGAACGCGACGATTTCATGGAGGACGCGCCGAGGAAATTCTTCCGGCTCAAGCCGGGGGGAGAGGTCCGCCTGCGCAACGCCTTCATCATCCGCTGCGAAGAAGTACGCAAGAATGCCGACGGTGTCGTCGTCGAACTGCGCTGCACGTTCGACCCCGAGACCCGCTCCGGCCAGCCCGGTTCGGAGCGCAAGGTCAAGGGCACCATCCACTGGGTATCGGCCGAGCATGCCGTCCGGGCCGAAGTGCGGCTTTACGATCGCCTGTTCAAGGTCCCGGACCCGTCCGGCGATCGCGCGGTCGACTTCATCGAACATCTCAATCAGGATTCGCTGGAGGTGCTCGACGATGCCAGGCTCGAGCCGGGCCTGGAAACCGCGCAGGTCGGGGAGTACTTCCAGTTCGAGCGTCTGGGCTACTTCGTGCCGGATGCCGATACCGTTCCCGAACGGCCGGTGTTCAACCGCGCCGTGACGCTCCGCGATACCTGGGCGCGACTGGAAAAAGAGCTGGCGGGCCGGTAACGGCGCGCCGGTTTCAGTTAAAGTGTGTGCATTGCAGGTCCGAAAAAGGGCCGAAACCGGAGCGGAGTCACCCCATCATGTTCAACAAACGAGAGTCGTCCTCCCCGCCAAAGGAGCCGAGTCCGGAACAAACGCCAGTACAGGAGCGTCCCAGCATGACTGACCAGCAGCACCGCGGGGCCGTGATCGGCCCTTCCATCCAGATCGACGGCACCCTCAAGGGCGACGAGGACCTGCTCATCCAGGGCAAGGTCGAAGGCACCATCGAGTTGAAGAAAAACAGCGTCACGGTCGGTGAATCGGGCGAAGTCAAGGCCGATATCTTTGCCCATACCATCGTTGTCGAAGGCCAGGTGGAAGGCAAGATCGTGGGCTCGGAGCGCGTCGTCATGCGCAAGAGCGCCCAGATTCGCGGCACGCTGATCGCACCGCGGGTGATGCTGGAAGACGGCGCTCGCTTCAACGGCACCATCGACATGGACCCGGAGGCCGACGCCATCAAGTCCGCTTTTGCCGGTCAGTCGGCCAAGCCCAGCCCACCCCAGCCGCAGCCGGCCACGCCAAACGCTTCGAAGCCGGGTTCCTCATCTGCCGGTAGCGCAGAACGCCACTGAGACGGCCCGGTTGGCGTCGACGGCAGGTCGACGCCGATTGCGTCCCGCACGAGTGGACTGGAAGCATGCCGGATGAGCACAAAGCGGGGCTCGGGGCGCCGCTGTTCGAGCAGGCCGTCGCGGCGCTGGATCCCGAACGGCGGGTGGTCGTCCTCGACCTCGGCATCATCCGCGCCGGGACGGTCGACCTGTTTTCCGCCTATCGCTGCCGCCTCGACATCATCAATCTGCCCGACATCCTGCCGGCGCTGGCCGAGTGCGACGAAGCCGAGCAGCGACGCGCCCGTCTGGGCGAACTGTTCGATTCACGCGCGAGTGAGCCACTGGACCTGGTCCTGTGCTGGAACCTGCTGAACTATCTCCAGCGCGACGACATTCATGCACTGATCGAACTGCTGGTCCCGCGGCTGAAGCCCGCCACTCGCCTGCATGCCCTGATCGAGTATGCCTCGCCGCTGATGCCGGCCACCCCGGGCCATTGGATTCCGGATGCCGACGCCCGGCTGCACGCCAGCCAGGTCGACGAGGAGCAGATCGAATCACCGCGCTACAAGCCCAAGGAACTTGAGCGCATCATGCCGCAGCTTGCACCCGAGCGCACGGTGCTGCTCGGCAACGGACTGCAGGAATACCTGTTCAGGCCGAGGCCGCCGGCTCAATCGTGATCCGCTTCAGGCGCAGCGCGTTGCCGACCACGAACAGGCTGGAGCAGGCCATCGCAACGGCCGCCAGCATGGGCGATAGCAGCCATCCGAACGCCGGGTAGAGTGCCCCGGCCGCAATCGGGATCAGGGCGGTGTTGTAGGCAAAGGCCCAGAACAGGTTCTGGCCGATGTTGCGCAGCGTGGCCCGCGACAGGGCAATTGCAGCAGGTACCTTGCCCAGATCGCCGGACATGAGAACCACGTCGGCCGATTCGATCGCCACGTCGGTGCCGGTACCGATGGCGATGCCGACATCGGCCTCTGCCAGGGCCGGCGCGTCGTTGATGCCGTCGCCGACAAAGGCCACCCTGCCGTGCTCCCGGGCGAGTTCCTGAACGGCCTCGACCTTGCCTTCGGGCAAGACTTCGGCGATCACCGTATCGATACCGAGTTCGTCGGCGATGGCCCTGGCGGTTCGCCGCCGATCGCCGCTGATCATGACCACCTCCAGGCCGAGCGCGTGCAGCGATCGGATGGCCTGCGGCGTGCTGTCCTTGATCGGGTCGGCGATCCCCAGCAG
>JAWLFD010000166.1:0-5354 GCA_041685745.1 Wenzhouxiangella sp. | reverse complement strand
TCCACGCCGGTGCGCAGGTCCTTGATCCGGGACTGGTCGAGCACGTAGTTGCGAATCTGGCTGCCCCAGCCGATATCGGCCTTCTCGTCCTCGGCCGCCTGCGACTTCTCGCGCTGCTTCTGCAGTTCAAGCTCGTAGAGTTTGGCCCGCAGCTGGCTCATGGCGCGGTCCTTGTTCTTGTGCTGGGAGCGGTCGGTCTGGCACTGGACCACGGTGCCGGTGGGCTCGTGGGTGATGCGAACGGCCGACTCGGTCCGGTTGACGTGCTGGCCGCCGGCGCCGGAGGCCCGGTAGACGTCGATGCGCAGATCGGAAGGATCGACCTCGATCTCGATGCTGTCGTCGACTTCCGGCGAGACGAACACGCTGGCAAACGAGGTATGACGGCGGTTGCCCGAGTCGAACGGCGACTTGCGCACCAGCCGGTGCACGCCGGTCTCGGTCCGGCACCAGCCGAAGGCGTGATCGCCCTCCACGCGCACCGTGGCGCTCTTGATGCCGGCCACGTCGCCTGCCGAAACCTCGATCAGCTCGGATTTCCAGCCGCGCTGCTCGGCCCAGCGCAGGTACATGCGCAGCAGCATCTCCGCCCAGTCCTGGGCCTCGGTGCCGCCGGAACCGGCCTGGATATCGATGAAGCAGGGCCGGCCATCCATCTCGCCGGAAAACATCCGCTGGAACTCCAGATCCGCGACCCGCTTTTCCAGCCGCTGCAGGTCCGCGGCAACGCTTTCCAGGGTCTCTTCATCGTCTTCGGCCAGCGCCATGTCGAGCAGCTCGGCGGCGTCGGCAACGCCGTCGAGCACCGTCTTCTGGTCGCTGACGGAGCGATCCAGGTCGGCGCGTTCCTTGCCCAGCGCCTGGGCGTGCGCCGGATCGTCCCAGACCGAGGGATCCTCGAGCTCGCGGGTAACTTCTTCCAGTCGCTCTACGCGGCCATCGTAGTCAAAGATACCTCCTGAGCGCCGCCACGCGGCGCTGCAGATCGTCCAGCAAGGTCTTGATCGCGGTCTGTTCCATCAGCTGATGGTCTCCACCTGGTAAACGCCGCATTTTACCGGCTCAGGCTCCCGGGCGGGTCGCCGCGCGTCGAAGCGCACCGCGCCATCGACGTGAAAATCGAATGCACACGCGTAATTACACGGAAAATTCACGGGCTTTTTTCACGAGGCGCTTGAATTGTGATGGATATCTCACCTATGATGCCGCGATGAAATGTAAAATCCAGTCAATTATTGATCCAGATTTCTAGCATCGGCCTCAGTCGCCGAACAAGATCAGACATCACAGGGGATATTCAAAGAAATGTATACCGACAGCAGGGAAACGGAAGTGCGGAATCGCTGTTCACACCATGCCAAGCCCAGATTCGGCAAAGCATGGGCCGTCCTGGCAACAGTCGCGCTGATGGTGTTGCCCGCCAGCCAGGCATTCGCGCAAAGTAGTTTCACTTTCGACGGCGAAATTGTCTTCGCCGATCTGGAAGGCACCGTCCACGTCTTCGTAATGGACAATTTCGTAGCAAGCGGTCAGGATGTGACACTGCCGGGATACCGCTGGCAGGGCGACGCGGTTTTTGGAGGCGGCAATACGGGTCCGGATTTCCACCTATCCTGCTCGGCCACGCCACTAGTGGGCACTGCGGCCATCGTCGACGTCGATCCCGGGTACGGCGACGTACCCTCGCCGACCGATCCGAATTTCCCACCGTTTCCTGACGGCACCACCGTTTTCATCGTTGATCACGATTTCGGCCGCACACCCGGTTTTGATTCCTGCGCTGGCGACGGATTCCCCAATCTCAGCGTGACCAAACTGATCAACGGTGCAACCTCCAACGACCCGGACAACCCGGTCCAGCTTGATGCCCGTACGGACCTGGAATACACCATTGAAGTGCGCAATACCGGCAGCACGACTCTGACCAGCGTTGTAGTAACCGATGAGCTCGACCTCTTCGGCGGTGAACTGACGCCCCAGTCCATCCCGGCATTCTGCGGTCTGGTGGACACCTTGCTTACCTGTGATCTCGGCAACATGGCCCCGAATGACGTGATCACCTTCGACGTCATTCTGGAAGCCCGCAGTGGCATCGGAATCTGCCGCGGCTTCGAAAACTTCGCCGTTGCCGAAGATCTCGATGGCAGCGCGCTGGGGATTTCGAATACCGTTTACGGCAACTTCGTCGCCTGCGGCGAGCTGGAAGAAGGCGGCATCCGCATCAAGAAAGAAACCTCTCCGGCGGGTTCCAGCCAGGAGTTTTCGTTCACCGCCAGCGGCCCCGATTTCGGCGGAACAGACGGCCTACCGACCTCCTTCACCCTGACCGGTGAGGGCGCTTTCGCCGACCAGCCCGCCAACAACGAGATCCAGTTCTCCGGCCTGACTCCCGGGGTATACACCTTCACAGAAGATGACCTGCCCGCAGACTGGAGCTTCGACCGCATTGAGTGCGAGGAAGAAGAAGGCACCACGGGCTCGGTGATTACCATCGACCCGTCTTTGCGGCAAGCCACCATCGACCTGGCCGAGGGTGGCCAGGTCATCTGCGACTTCTTCAACGAAATCGATCGCGGCACGATCATCGTCGAAAAGCAGACCCTGCCAGAAGGCACCACCGGCTCCTTCGGCTTCGAAGGCAGCTGGCGCCCCGACCCAGACAACCAGACGTTTTCGATCAGCGCGCCCGGGCAGGCCAGTTTCAGCAATGTACCCGTCGGCTCTTACAGCGTCGAGGAAATCAGCCTGCCGACCGGCTGGAGGCTTGACTCCTATCAGTGCATCGACGACTCCACTGAGGAAGTGTTGTCAACCGGCGACACTGGTCCGCTTGGCTTTGCTCTCGAGGCAGACCAGACCGTGCGCTGCATCTTCACCAACGAACTGGCTCTGGGCCAGATCACCGTGGTCAAGGTGGCCGATCCGGTCGAATCGGAGAGCATCTTCAGCTACAGTTCCAACTTCGGGGTCACTGATAGCGATGCGTTCACGCTTTCGGGAGATGGCACCGACTCTTCGCGTCGCACGTTTGAAGGCATTCTGCCGACCGGACAGTCAGGGGTCTTTTACACTGCCTCCGAAACGCCTCTCGATGATTGGGATCTGACATCGGCCGTGTGTCGCGACGATGACCCCGAGTCAGACGCCAACAACGTGAACCTGCTGGCTGAAGAGACGATCGACCTGCAGCCCGGCCAGGCCTGGACCTGCACCTTCAGCAACTCCCAGGACCTCGGGGAGATCATCGTGCGGAAGGAGACGGTTCCTGAAGGCTCCTCCGAAACTTTCACCTTCGATCCGAGCTGGAGCAACGACACCTTCCCCCTGCGCGACGGCCAGAGAGCTTCGAGCGGTGCGCTGATTGCAGGCACCTACTCGGTCGCCGAAATCGACCTGCCGACCGGCTGGTCGAATGATCCGGAAAATACCTCCTGCGACAACGGCGATTCACCGGGCGAAATCAACTTATTGGCCGGGGCAACCGTCACCTGCACCTTCGTCAACCGCGTTGCACTCGGCACCATCATCGTTCGCAAAGACATCGTCGACGAGGATGTCGCCAACACCACCCAGGAATTCAGCTTCAGCTCGGACTTTGCCGGTGGCTTCATTCTGAGCAATGAGGAAGGCCTGATACGGGAGACCGGTGAACTTCTGCCTGCCTCCGAGCGCGGGGTTGCCTACCGAGTCAGCGAAAACGTGCCGGCCGGCTGGACGCTTGGGGACGTCACCTGTACTTCGTCAACCGAGCGTACCGGAATCTCCCCGGGTGCCATTGACCTTCTGCCCGGCGAAACCGTCACCTGCGTGTTCCCCAACTCTATCCAGCGCGGCAGCATCACGATCGAGAAAGTCACCAATCCGGTGGACGAGCAAACAGATTTCCCCTTCGATCTCACCAACTTACCCGCCGAACGGATCACACTTCGTCACAACGGCAGGGAAACCTACACTGGTCTCCTGCCAAGCGTGGAAGCAGGCGGCTACTCCATCTCGGAAGTCATCCCCGAGGGTTGGGATCTGCTCGAGGCCAGCTGCACCAACGGCGACTTACCGGAATCCATCGACCTGCAGCCCGGCGAGGACGTGACCTGCACCTTCACCAACACCCAGGAACTGGGCCAGATTGTCGTCATCAAGGAAGTCCTGGATGAGGATCTGCCGCAGGACTATCTCGACAGCCAGAGCTTCGAGTTTGATCCCAGCTGGGGCGAAAACTTCTCCCTCGGAGCCGGCGATCGCCTGGGCAGCGGTCCGATTGTAGCTGGCGAGTACACCGTTGGCGAAATTATCCCGGACATCTGGGATTGGGAATTGGTCGGCGTTGAATGCCTGATCACCAGTATTGATCCGATTTTGCCGGAACCCCAACAGCGCACTTCCCGCCAGGAAGTCGTGACCAACCCGGCGTCCATTTCGCTGGCGGCCGGCGAGACATGGGAATGCACGTTCACCAACCGCATCAAACGCGGCACGATCGTGATCGAGAAGGAAACACAGCCCGCAGGCAGTGAGCAGTTGTTCACCTTCAATCCTCGCAACCGCAACAATGAATTCATCGGTAACGGCCCGTTCCAGTTGGCTGATGGTGGTAGCGAGACCATCGCCAACCTGCTGCCAAGCTCGATCGCGGGCAACTACAGCGTGGGCGAGGTACCGGTGGACGGCTGGCGCCTGGTCAGTCAGTTGTGCGACTCCCCGACCGTCAACCAGGCCGGACGCATTCCTCTGGCAGCCGGCGAGACAGTAACCTGCACCTTCGTCAACCGACAGACGCCGACGGTGACGGCTGCGGAAATCTGCATCGGCGACGCGCCCTATGTGGATTACGAGGTTTCATTCCCGGCGCCAGAACAAACACTGGCTTCCAGCGGCGGCGGCAGCCGCAATAACGACGTCACGATCCGCTGGATACCGCTTGGGACCGGCCCGGATAGCGACGTGGTCGAACTGACTGGCCAGCCAGAATCGGGAAGATTGCTTTGGCCTGGCGCGGCGGTAGACGGAAACAATGTCGGCGTCGCCTGGCCCGGGTGGACCTTCACCGCAGAAAACGGCTGGGAAGAGGTGCAGACTGCACTGCGCCCGCAGATCGGTTTCGAGATCGAAGTCAACGGCGCGGTGTCCGAGCGTTTGACCATCGACTATCCGCCGGCCAAGCCGACCTGCTCGACGGCTCCGCGCGGCGAAATCCGGGTGGTCAAGAACACCAGCGAGCCGACCGACGGGCAGTTCACCTTCACGCTGGAAAACTCCAACCCCGAGGCCCAGGTCTCCGCCAGCGAGACGATCGGCAGCGCGGAAGGCACGTTCGGTTCGTTCGATAACCTGGTCGCGACCTCCGACGGCGGAGC
>JAWLFD010000165.1:0-5460 GCA_041685745.1 Wenzhouxiangella sp. | reverse complement strand
GGGTCGGTCTGGGCCAGGTGCTCCGGAATATCCAGGTGAATGTTGATCTCCGGTACACCCTCGGCCAGCACATGCAGAGCTTCGCGCAGGTTGACCAGACCATCGCGGCGCAGGTCACCGACCACCTCGCGCACGTCCGACAACAGCAGCCGGGCCACCGACGCCGCCTGATCGACATGTTCCTTGGCCTTGCCGTCGCTGGTGTGGCTGGCGACTTCCAGGTTGAGCGTCAGCGCGGTCAGGTGATGTCCGACCAGATCGTGCAGATCGCGCGAAATCCGCACCCGCTCGGCAATGCGGGTGTTTTCGGCCAGCAGCGACTGGGTGGCCAGCAGCTCGGAGTTGACCCGCCGCAGGTCGGCCCGGGCCTGCACCTGCTGCAGCGCCAGCAGCGAGGCGATGAAGGGGAACAGGGTCAGGCCCAGGTTCATGAGCACAAAGATCAAGGCCAGCAGAAAGGTCCCGTCGGGGGTGAAGATCACCCAGGCGCCGAACACCAGCGCCAGCGTGCCGACCCAGGCCATGCCCGGCAGCGCCGGCAACATCCACGGCAGCAGCGCGGCCACGACCATGGCCAGCAGGCTGCCGATCCCCGAACGGGTGAAATAGTTCACCGCGAACGCCGAGATCGACATCACCGCCAGCAGCGCCACCCGCAGCCAGAACGATGACCGTTGCTGCAGGCGCACGGCCGGGTGGAGAAAGGCCAGCAGGAACAGCACTGCCCCGGACCACCAGCCGACCATCGCCCCGATGGTCGGTGGCTCGCTGGCCACCAGCGGCAGGATCAGCAGCGGCACCGCCGCCAGCAGCCAGACCAGAAAGCCCATGTAGCGCAGCCAGTCGACCGGCTGCAACTCACCGAGGCGGGACAGGGACTGGAGCAGGCGATCGATCATCCGTTTATTCTAATCCGGTTCACCAGCCACACCATGGGGCAAAGGTCATTGATCGACGAAACCGACAGCACGGATGTGATGCGCCTGGCCGACCTGGGTACCGAGCCGGTCCGTCGCTTTCTTCAGCGGCTGGGCCTCCAGCTCGAGCGTATCGACAATCACCAGCCCGTTCCCGGCAGCTTCTGGGGCGACGAAGAGGCCGGGCTGATCAAGAACCGCCTCTACGCGCGGGACGACACGCCCCTGCACTCCGTGTTGCACGAGGCCTGCCACTGGCTGTGCATGGACGACGATCGACGCCAGGGGCTGCACACCAACGCCGGCGGCGACTACGACGAGGAAAACGCCGTGTGCTACCTGCAGATTCTGCTCGCCGATCGGTTACCGGGCTTTGGACAAGAGCGCTGCCTGGCCGATATGGATGCCTGGGGCTATTCGTTTCGGCTGGGCTCGGCGCGCAGATGGTTCGAGGAAGACGCCGAAGATGCGCGGGCGTGGTTGGTGGGACGGGGGATTTTGACGGGTGGCGGCCGGGTGCGGGCCTGACGGGTTACGGGTTACGGGTTACGGAAACCTGCGCTGTGCCAGCCCGTAAACCGTAAACCGTAAACCGTAACCCGTAAACCCTTAAAAGAAAAACCGCCAGGCAGCGCCCGGCGGTTTTTCTTGTCCAACCAGGGCCAGCCGCAACCGACCCCGTTGATCGTTTATTACGTCCGGAAGAACCGAATGCTGAACCCGCCGACCAGCAGCATGATCAGCGCGAACAGCGCGATGCTCCAGTTGCTCATCGTCGGGACCGGCAAGGGCTCGAGACCGGAGCAGGTGAAGGTGTATTCGACCGTGGCGTTGTCCTCATCGTTGGTGTCACACGAAAGCGTCGCCGAGTAAGTCTCCAGGTCGGGCAGGCTGCAGGCGACGTTGAACGGGGAGGACCCGTCGGCTGCCACCGTCAGGGACAGAGGCGCGATCGTGAACACGCCGCCTTCGTTGGTATCGACCGAACAGGTCAGAGAGAGCTCTGCGTTGCCGGTGTTGGACACCAGCACGTCGAGATCCAGCTCACCTTCGGCGCCAGCGAAACCCAGATCGACGTCGCCCGGTGCTGGATTGGACGAGAAGATCGCTTCTGTGACCCCCTCTCCGGTCACTGTTGCCGTAGCCGATACCTCAGTCTCGTTGAGCGTATCCGTACCATCAATCTGCAGGGACTGGCTAACGGGACCGTCGGCGGTGGGTGCAAAGACAACGCTCACGGTGCAGGAGGCTCCAGCCGCCAATTCCGTCACGCCGGCCTCGCAGGTACCATCCGATGTCAGCGGCGCGGAAAGACCGCCGATTGCATCGATGAGAACAGTCGATCCGGCTTCACCCGAGTTGGAGATCGTGAATGAGGTTTCCGCGGTCTCAGCGCCGGTGAGCACTGGCCCGAAATCGAAAGAAGTCGGCTCGATCGCGAGATCTGCGGCCGGACCCGCGGTTCCGGTACCGGTCAAGTCGACGTTGCCGCTTCCGTTGCTGCTGGTTACGTCGAGCGAAGCCACGAAATCGGCAACGGCGTCGGGCGAGAACGTGACGGCAATCTCACAACAGTCGCCCTGCGCCAAACCGCCTGTTTCCGGGCAATTATCGGACGCGGCGAAATTGGTGGCGTCGGTTCCAGAAAGCGCAATGGAGCTGAAGGTCAAACCATCAGCGTTGCCGTCGTTGCAGGCCTCGACGGTTTGAGCCGCGCTCGTTTGGCCAGTCTCTGCGGAAAAGGCAAGCTGGGTCTCAGAAAGGCTAAGACTCGGGGCGATATCGCGAAGCTGGATGGCTCCGGAAACGACCGTGATCGTGGTTCCTTCAGGAACGGTATTCGGTTCAAATTCCGTCACGGTCAGCGGATAGTCACCGGCCGTCGTGCCCGCCGTGAACTCAAAAGTAATGGAACCACTTTGGACCTCACCGAACGGATCGCTGAAGTTCAGCAATCCGATAGAGACGACATCTTCAGCGCCGGTCGTATCGACCTCGCAATTGTCCTGGTCGGAAGTAACGCCAGACACGCAATTGGTCAGGTCAGGCGTGAAAATTGCGCTGTCATATGCAATCGTGAACTGAAACCCCTGAAGGTCGCTTCCAGGATCCAAAGTCCAGGGAACCGCGACAGAGGTGGCAGAGGTGGACTGCTCCACGGTGTCTACAGTGATGGTTTGCGAGAAAGCCAGCGCTGGCACCAGGGTCGAAATCAAAACAAGAGAAGCCTGGAAAACCCGAGTCTTCATATCCTCAAACATAGCAGTTCCTAAGTTAGTCAATCCAAATAGTTCGTTTATTAGCGATTTTCAGCGCATGGGCGAGTTGATGCACTTACGGACCGGTTGAAAACCGCGATCGCATCGCTGAACGTAACCAATCCATCTTCGTTATAGTCAGGCTGTCCCGTAGTCACTGTGCTGTTGGATGCAGCGTCATTGAAAATGGCAATCGCATCGGCGAACGTCAGAGCATCACGCGTTGCGTCAGTCAAACCCCTGCAAAGCCTTCCCGGGCGCGTAGTCCGCCGCGAGTCAAAGTCATCAAAAACCGCTGATCCTCCACCGGCGCCATCAATATCACCCAGGCGGACAGCGGCAACGTCTCCCGACGAACTGGCTGCGGATAGATCGTCAGCACCATTGATAGAGGCGAGCAGATTGACTCCATCGTAGGACAGTTCAACGCTGTTCCACCCCGGTTCGGCTGACCCGCTTTGGTCAACAATACCGTTGCCGGTTGCGTCGAAACCGATGACACCAGCGCCCGAGTCGCTAGTGAAATACACGCCGAACAATGCTGCGTTTGATCCGTCGTAGGCCTCGAAAATCGGCACATCATCACCGGTCAGGTCATTCAGGTAGACGTAGAAACGAGCGATGTAGTTGCTCTCGACCATTCCGCTGTCTTCCACCCAGTCCGGACCACCTCCGAAGGGAGCTTCGAAAGCGCAAGGGCCCGCATAGCGCCGGAAAACCGGCGGCGTACCCACCAAGCCGTTGGAGTTGTCGGTTCCATCCATATCCGCAAGCGCCCCACTACTGGCGTCCCAGTTGCCAACGGTGCAGGTCTGGGCCTGGCTGGAAACAGACCAGCCGACCAGCAGCGCGCAGGCGGCCGCTGCGCCCAGGAGACGTTTGCTGTTCTTGGAAAACTTTGTCATCGAGATCATCCTCTTGGTTCGCCAAATTCGATGCGCAGGCGAACCGGCATATTGCCCTCAACTGGCCGTAGTGTAGGCCAAGTGGGCCAGGGCCGCAACCGCGCAGTTCGGCGGGCGGCCTGGCCCGGAGGCGCCGGTTTTACCTGCTTCTTGTTGGTGTAAACGCAAAATGGAGAGAAATCGGGTCATTTTTTTCGGGATTTCTTGTGATTCGGTCACCGCCACAGTCGACCGCAGGGTGGCAAGGCGGTCGATGCAAGGGGCGGAGAGGGATGGACTGTGCCGCTGCGCGGCTTGCCCTCCGCTTCGCTGCGGGTGCGGCTTCGCCGCATCGTCCTGGCCTTCGCTCGGTTCGAACCTCGGAGTTGGAACCAATCCTCTCCCCCAGCCAGATACAGAAAAACCCGCGCTAGGCGGGCTTTTCTGTATCTGGCTGGGGGAGAGGGATTCGAACCCCCGCTGACGGAGTCAGAGTCCGTAGTCCTACCACTAGACGATCCCCCAAGAGATCGTCCCCGAACTCGGAAACTTAGCGTTTCGAGTACTGGGTGGCCTTGCGGGCCTTGTGCAAGCCGATCTTCTTGCGTTCCACGGCGCGGGCGTCGCGGGTCACGAAGCCGGCCTTGCGCAGTTGCGGGCGCAGGGCTTCATCGTATTCCATCAGGGCACGGGCCAGCCCTAAGCGGATGGCGCCGGCCTGGCCGGTGGTGCCGCCGCCCTTGACGGTGACGTTGACGTCGAAGGTCTCGGTCATGTCGACCAGCTGCAGCGGCTGGCGGACGATCATCTGGGCGGTCTTGCGGCCGAAGAACTCATCGAGCGGCTTGCGGTTGATCGTGATCTGACCGGAACCGCGGCGCACGAAGACGCGGGCGGTGGAGGTCTTGCGGCGGCCGGTGCCGTAGTACTGTTCAGTTGCCATGGTCTGTCCTGGTGATTCTTCTCGATTACAGTTCCAGCGGCTGCGGCTGCTGGGCCGTGTGCGGATGTTCGCCGCCGGCGTAGATCTTGAGCTTGGCCAGCATGGACCTGCCCAGCGGGCCTTTCGGCATCATGCCCTTGACCGCCTGCTGGATGACCCGGTCCGGATGGCTGGCGAGCAGCTTTTCCAGGTTGGTCGACTTCAGGTTGCCGATGTAACCGGTATGCCGGTAATACATCTTGTCGGCCAGCTTGTTGCCGGTGACGTGGACTTTCTCGGCGTTGACCACGACGATGTAATCGCCGGTGTCCATGTGCGGCGTGTACTCTGGCTTGTGCTTGCCCCGCAGGCGGCGGGCGATTTCCGTGGCCAGGCGGCCCAGGGTCTTGCCGTCGGCGTCGACCAGGTGCCACTGCCGGCGAATGTCCTGCGGTTTGGCGGAATAGGTTTTCATGCGG
>JAWLFD010000009.1:0-22656 GCA_041685745.1 Wenzhouxiangella sp. | reverse complement strand
CACCGCGCAGTTGCTGGTGATCAGCGGCAGGTAAATGCCCAGCACCCGGTGCAGCAGCGGGGCGGCGTGGCGCATGAACAGCTCGGTCAGCTGGACCAGCGCGGCGATGACGACGATGAAGCTGACCGTGGACAGGTAGAGCAGGTCCAGCGGTTCGAGCACCCAGCGGGTGAGCAGGTAACTCGCGACCGCGGCCAGGGTCAGGACGAAGGCGGTGGCCAGCGACATGCCGACGGCCGACTCCACGGAAGAGGAAACGCCCAGGAACGGGCACAGCCCGAGGAACTTGACCAGGACGAAATTGTTGACCAGCGCGGCCGAGAAGACGATCAGCAGCAGGTCCACGCCAGGGCCCGCTCAGGTGATCTTCATGCCCGGCTCGGCGCCGCTGTCCGGGGCCAGCAGCCAGGGCTTGCCGCCGTCGTGGCTGGCGGCCAGCACCATGCCTTCCGAGACCCCGAAGCGCATCTTGCGCGGGGCCAGGTTGGCGACCATCACGGTCAGTCGCCCGACCAGTTCGGCCGGGTCGTAGTGGCCGCGGATGCCGGCGAAGACCTGGCGGGTCGGCCCGCCCAGGTCCAGCTCCAGGCGCAGCAGCTTGTCCGCGCCTTCGACCAACTCTGCCTTGGCGATGCGGGCCACGCGCAGATCGACCGCGGCAAAGGCGGGGAAGGCGATTTCGTCGGCCAGTTCGAGTTCGCGCGGCCTGGGTGCCGGCGCGGCCGGGGCGGCCTCGAGGTTCTCGCGGCTGGCCGCCACGACCCGCTCGACCTGTTCGGCCTCGACCCGCTGGAGCAGCGGCTTGAACGGGCGAATCGAGTGGTCGAGCAAGGGCTGGCGGATGCTGTCGAAGTCCTGCAGCGAGGCGGCCAGGAAGTCCTCGGCGGCGGCCGCCGTGGCCGGGATCACCGGCGCCAGCCAGGTCATCATCACCTTGAACAGGTTCAGGCCCTGGGTGCAGACCGCCAGGATCTCGCTCTCGCGCCCGCCCTCCTTGGCCATGACCCAGGGCTTGTGCTCGTCGATGTAGCGGTTGGCCTCGTCGGCCAGGCGCATGATCCGGCGCACCGCCTGCTGGAAATTGCGCTGCTCGAAGTCCGCGGCGATGGCGTCGTGTTCGTCGACGAAGCGCTGGTACAGCGCCGGGTCCGGCAGTTCGGCCGCCATCCGGCCCTGGCCGAACTTTTGGATGAAGCCGGCCGAGCGGCTGGCGATGTTGACCAGCTTGCCGACCAGGTCGGCGTTGACCCGGGCGCGGAAGTCCTCGAAGTTCAGGTCGATGTCGGCCAGGCCGGCGCCGAGCTTGGCGGCGAAGTAGTAGCGCAGGTAGTCCGGGTGCAGCTCGTCGAGCCAGGTGCGGGCCTTGATGAAGGTGCCTCTTGATTTCGACATCTTGGCGCCGTTGACGGTCAGGAAGCCGTGGGCGTGAACCCCGGTGGGCCGACGGATGCCGGCGGCCTCGAGCATGGCCGGCCAGAACAGGCAGTGGAAGTAGATGATGTCCTTGCCGATGAAATGATGCATCTCGGTGTCGGTCCCGGGCCGGAGCCAGTCTTCCAGCTCCAGGCCCTCGCGCTCGCAGATCTGGGAAAAGCTGCCCAGGTAGCCGACCGGCGCGTCCAGCCAGACGTAGAAGTACTTGTCGGTCTCGCCGGGGATGCGGAAGCCGAAGTAGGGGGCATCGCGGGTCACGTCCCAGTCGCGCAGGCGCTCGCCGAACCACTCGTCGAGCTTGTTGGCGACCTCGTCCTGCAGCGTGCCCGAGCGCACCCAGTTCTTCAGGCTGTCGCGAAACTGGTCGAGGGTGACGAAGTAGTGGTCGGTCTTTTTCATCACCGGGGTCGCGCCGGAGACCATCGAGCGCGGCTCGACCAGCTCGGTCGGCTCGTAGGTCGCCCCGCAGGCCTCGCAGGAGTCGCCGTACTGGTCGGCGGCGCCGCACTTCGGGCAGTGGCCGCGGATGAAGCGGTCGGGCAGGAACATGCTGCGCTCGGGGTCGAAGAACTGCTCGATGGTGCGCGTGGTCACCGCGCCCGAGTCGAGCAGGCCCTGCCAGATGCGCTCGACCATGACCCGGTTGGCCTCGCTGTGGGTCGAGGAGAAGTTGTCGTGCGACAGGCCGAAATCCAGGAAATCGCGCTCGTGTTCGGCGCGCATCGCCTCGACCATGGCCTCGGGTTTCTGGCCGTGCTTTTCGGCGTGCAGCATGATCGGCGTGCCGTGGGCATCGTCGGCCCAGGCAAACCAGACCTCGTGGCCGCGCGCGCGCTGGAACCGGGCCCAGATGTCGGTCTGGATGTACTCGAGCATGTGCCCCAGGTGGATCGAGCCGTTGGCGTAGGGCAGGGCGGCGGTGACGAGAATGCGGCGCTTGGCGGTCATGGGGAACGGGTCGACTTGAATGCGGCGTGACAAGCCCGAAATTATCGCACGGCCCTGCGGCGACGGTTCGGCGCTTGGTAATATACCGGACCGAATTCGTCCGCTCTCGACGGCACCGTCCCACCACCCCCATCGACAGGAATCGAGCTTTCATGTCCCAAGACTTGCAGTCGCGCCTCCGCCACCTGGTCGCCGCCATTCACGATCCCCACACCGGCCAGCCGCTCGGCGATGCGGTCCGCGGACTGGCCGTGGTCGACGGCAAGGTCGCCGTCGACATCGTGCTCGGCTATCCGGCCGCCGGCTGGGCCGAGCGCCTGGCGCGGGTCGCGCACGACACCCTGGAAGCCGACGAGGCGGTCAGCGCGGTCAAGGTCGACGTCGGCTTTCAGGTCGTCGAGCACGCCGTCCAGGAGGGCCTGACCCCGGTCCAGGGGGTGCGCAACGTGCTGGCCGTGTCGTCCGGCAAGGGCGGGGTGGGCAAGTCGACGGTGGCGGCCAACCTGGCCCTCGCGCTGCAGGCCGAAGGCGCCCGGGTGGGCATTCTCGATGCCGACATCTACGGCCCCAGCCAGCCGCGCATGCTGGGTCTTGAGGGCGGCCCGCGCACGACCGACGGCCAGAAGATCCTGCCGATGGAAGCCCACGGCCTGCAGGCGATGTCGATCGGGGTGCTGGTCAAGCAGGACCAGGCCATGATCTGGCGCGGGCCGATGGCGACCCAGGCGCTGCAGCAGATGTTTGCCCAGACCCTGTGGAAGGATCTGGACTACCTGGTCGTCGATCTGCCGCCGGGCACCGGCGACATCCAGCTCAGCCTGTCGCAGCAGATCCCGGTGGCCGGCGCCGTTGCCGTGACGACGCCGCAGGAGGTCGCCGTCGACGACGTCCGGCGCGCGGCCCTGATGTTTGCCAAGGTCCGGATTCCGGTGCTGGGGGTGCTGGAGAACATGAGTACCCACATCTGCTCCAACTGCGGCTTCGAGGAGGCCGTGTTCGGCAGCGGCGGCGGCGAGCGGATCGCCGCGGAGCTGGGCCTGCCGCTGCTCGGACAGGTGCCGCTCAACGCCGGCCTGGGCCGCTCGACCGACCAGGGCGCGCCGATCGTCGTGGCCGAGCCCGACCACCCGGCTTCTCAGCGCTTCCGCGAGATCGCCCGGCGCACCGCCGCGCTGCTGTCGGTGCAGGCGCGCAACACGGCCGTGCGCATGCCCAGCATCAAGATCGTCGAGTAGGCGCGCCGCGCGTCCCGGGGCCCCTCAGGCCTTGGGCAGGGTGACCCCGCGCTGGCCCATGTACTTGCCGGCGCGGTCGGCGTACGAGGTCTCGCAGGTCTCGTCGGACTCCAGGAACAGGAACTGGGCCACGCCCTCGTTGGCGTAGATGCGCGCCGGCAGCGGCGTGGTGTTGGAAAACTCGAGCGTCACGTGGCCCTCCCACTCCGGCTCCAGCGGGGTGACGTTGACGATGATGCCGCAGCGCGCGTAGGTCGACTTGCCCAGGCAGATGGTGAGCACGTTGCGCGGAATCCGGAAGTACTCGACCGTGCGCGCCAGGGCGAAGGAGTTGGGCGGGATGATGCAGGTCTCGCCTTGGAAATCGACGAAGCTGTTTTCGTCGAAGTGCTTGGGGTCGACCACGGCGGAGTTGATGTTGGTGAAGATCTTGAATTCGTCGGCGCAGCGACCGTCGTAGCCGTAGCTGGAGGTGCCGTAGGACACCAGCCGGCGGCCTTCGCTGGCGCGCACCTGGCCAGGTTCGAACGGTTCGATCATGCCGTGCTGCTCGGCCATGCTGCGAATCCAGCGGTCGGACTTGATGGTCACGTTCGCACTCCGGTGGTCTGCGGGAATTGGAGCTGCATTCTAGCCGCTTGGCCGGCGCCGGTTCAGCCCGGCAGCGGGGGCTGCTGGATCAGGTTGACGCTGGTGGTGAAGCGCTGGTTGCCGCGAACGACTTCGACTTCGAGCTCGTGCCCGGGCGTCAGGCGGGCGATGTGCAGCATCAGCTCGCGCGCCGTGGCGACCGCGGTGCCGTCGGCGCTGAGCAGGATGTCGCCGTTGCGCAGGCCGGATTGCCAGGCCGGTCCGCCGCGGTGGATGCGGGTGATGCGCGCGCCGGCCCGGTTGCGCTGGGTCGGGTCGAACGCGATGCCGACGTCGCTCAGCTCGGCTCCCAGCCAGGCCCGGCGTACCTGGCCGTACTCGATGATCTGTTCGGCGATCTGGTGGGCCAGGGCGGCGGGGATGGCGAAGCCGATCCCCTGGGCGCCGAGGTTCTGGCTCAGCGAGGCCGAATTGATGCCGACCACGTCGCCGGCCGGATTGATCAGGGCGCCGCCGCTGTTGCCGGCGTTGATCGCGGCATCGGTCTGGATGAAGTCTTCCAGCGTGGTCAGGTTGAGCTGGTCACGACCGGTCGCGCTGACGATCCCCATGGTCACGGTGTGGCTGAGGCCGAAGGCGTTGCCGATCGCCAGGACCATGTCGCCGGCGCGCAGTCCGGCCGCGGTCGCCAGGTTGGCGGCCGGCAGGTCGGTCAGGTCGATCTTGAGCACCGCCAGGTCGGTGGCCGGGTCGGCGCCGATCAGGCGCGCCTCGGCGGTCCGCCCGTCCCACAGCGCCACGACCACGTCGTCGACCCCGGAGATCACGTGCAGGGTGGTCAGGATCAGGCCGTCCTCGCTCAGGATCACGCCCGAGCCCAGGCCGCGCCGCGGCCGCGTGACCATGCGGTCGCGGTACAGGCTGCGCAGCAGCGGGTCGCTGGAGGCCAGCCCCAGCGGTTCGGTGACCAGGGTGCGGGTGTAGACGCTGACCACGCTGGGGGCGGTGCGGTTGACCGCGTCGGCGAACGAGGAGCTTGCCTGGGGACCGGGCGCATGGCGCAGCGCCGGCAGCAGTTCCGGCCGAAGCCAGACGGCGACGAACGCCGCGGCCAGGCCGAGCACGACGAACTGCAGGGTGAACAGGAGGAATTTGGGCAAGAATCGATCCGCAGGCTTGGGGCGCTGCCGGGCGGCACGAAGGCCGGCGTACGCGAGAGCCCCTGTTGTCGGGCTGCCAGTATAATTGCTGCCTGTCTTAATTTTTCGCTAAAATAGCGGATTGCCCGCACAAGCCGTTCCATTGCCCCGGACCGGCGCGCGCGGCGGGCCCAACCCCATCGAGACCGGGAGTGATTCATGTCGGAAACCGAACCGCTTGCCTCCGTTCAGCCGGCGGCAGACCCTTCTCGCCGGCGCCTGCTGCTGGCGTCGACCGGCGTGGTCGGCGCCGTCGGCGTCGGTGCCGCCGCCTGGCCGTTCCTGGCGTCGCTGCGCCCGAGCCGCAAGGCGCGGGTCGTCGGTGCACCGGTCGAGGTGTTCATCGGCAATCTCGAGCCCGGTCAGCTGACGCGGGTCCAGTGGCGCGGCTCGACCATCGGCATCATGCGCCGCACCGAGCGCATGCTCGCCGACCTGGAAAAGCTCGACGAACGCCTGCGTGACCCGGACTCGAGCAATCTCGGCCAGCAGCCGGAATACGCGCGCAACCTGCACCGCTCGATTCGACCGGAGATTCTGGTCCTGAACGTGCACTGTACCCATCTGGGTTGCATTCCCCAGGCAATTCCGGAAGTCGGCGCGCAGCCGTTCGACGCCAACTGGCTGGGCGGGTTCTTCTGCCCGTGCCACCGTTCGACCTTCGATCTGGCCGGCCGCGTGTATGCCGGCGTGCCGGCATCGAGCAACCTGTTGGTGCCGCCTTACAGTTTCATTGACGATGAAAACGTCATCATTGGCGTGGATCCCGAAGGAGCAGCATAATCATGGCCAAACCAGCAGGGCCCATCGCCCGCACCGCCGAAGCCGTTGACGACTGGGTCGGCGAGCGCGCCTCGGTCAAGTCGTTCTATCGCAAGCATCTGAGCGAATACTGGGCGCCGAAGAACTTCAACCTGTGGTATTTCTTCGGCTCGCTGTCGCTGCTGGTGCTGGTCAACCAGCTGCTGACCGGCATCTTCCTGACCATGCACTACAAGCCCGACGCCGAGCTTGCCTTCGCCTCGGTCGAGTACATCATGCGCGACGTGGAATGGGGCTGGCTGATCCGCTACATGCATTCGACCGGGGCCTCGCTGTTTTTCGCCGTGGTCTACCTGCACATGTTCCGGGCGCTGATGTACGGCTCCTACAAGAAGCCGCGCGAGCTGGTCTGGATCCTGGGCGTGGCGATCTTTCTGATCCTGATGGCCGAGTCCTTCATGGGCTACGTCCTGCCCTGGGGCCAGATGTCGTACTGGGGCGCGCAGGTGATCATTTCGCTGTTCGGGGCCGTGCCGTACGTGGGCGAGGGCCTGGTCGAATGGATCCGCGGCGATTATTTCGTCGCCGACGCGACCCTGAACCGCTTCTTCGCCCTGCACGTGGTGGCCCTGCCCATGGTGCTGCTGCTGCTGGTCGTGCTGCACCTGGCCGCGCTCCACGAGGTCGGTTCCAACAACCCCGACGGCGTCGACATCAAGGCCAAAAAGGACGCCCAGGGCCGGCCGCTCGACGCCGTGCCGTTCCATCCCTACTACACGGTCAAGGACATCTTCGGCGCCGGGGTCTTCCTGCTGATCGCCGCTTTCATCGTCTTTTTCTGGCCCGAGGGCGGGGGCAAGTTCCTCAAGCCCGACAACTTCGTCATGGCCAACCCGCTGGTCACGCCGGATCACATTCCGCCGGTGTGGTACTTCACGCCGTTCTACGCGATCCTGCAGGCCGTGCCCGACAAGCTGCTGGGCGTGATCACGATGGGCGTTGCCGTCCTGATCCTGTTCCTCGTCCCCTGGCTGGACCGCAGCCCGGTTCGCTCGCTGCGCTACCGCAGCTGGGTCTCGCGCCTGGCGCTGGGCATCTTCGCCGTGGCCTTCGTGCGACTCGGCATGCTCGGGCTGGCGCAGGATTCGAGCACCTTCGAGCTGCGGCTGTGGACGTTCGTCTACTTCGCCTTCTTCATCCTGATGCCGCTGTGGACGAGCTTCGAGAAAACCAAACCCGTACCGGAGCGCGTGACCTCATGATCCGATCGATCCGCATCCTTGCCGCCGCGGCCGTGCTGGCGGCGACCGGACCCGTGCTGGCCGCCGGCGGCGGCGACCTGGACGCGGCCGGGACCAACGTGTTCGACCGCGCCTCCCTGCAGCGCGGCGCGGCCCTGTTCGTCAACTACTGCATGGGCTGTCACTCGCTCCAGTATCAGCGCTACCAGCGCCTGGCCGAAGACCTGGAGCTGAGCGAAGAGATGGTCAATGAGTTCCTGGTCAAGGGCAACAGCGAGCTGACCGACTACATGAAGTCGTCGATGCCCTACGAGGAATCGGCCGACTGGTTCGGCAAGGCGCCGCCCGACCTCACCCTGACCGCGCGCTCGCGCGGCCCGGACTGGATCTACACCTTCCTGCGCAGTTATTACCTGACCGACAACGGCTGGAACAACACGGTGCTGGAAAATCCGGCCATGCCCCACGTGCTGTGGGACCTGCAGGGCATTCAGCGCGCCCTGACCGAGACCGAGACCGACGAGGACGGCAACAGCCGCACGCGCATCACGACGCTGGAGCTCGATTCCGGCGGTCGGCTGTCGCCGTCCGAGTATGATCGGACCGTACGCGACATCACCGCCTTCATGGAGTATGTCGCCGAGCCGGTGATTCTCGAGCGCGAACGGCTCGGCGTGTGGGTCCTGTTGTTCCTTGCGGTGTTTACCTTCCTGGCCTACCTGTTGTACGTTGACTACTGGAAGGATGTGAAGAAGTGAGCCCGGCGCGGTCTGCCCGGGTTCTGACCCAGCCGACAGGAGAACGCTACCCATGATGGCCCTTTATTCGTCCGAGAACTGCCTCGACTGCCACCGGGTGCGTTTCATCCTGGCCGAAAAGGGTATCAACGTCGAAATCATTCACGTCGAGCAGGACCGCGCGGCCACCGCCGATCTTGCCGAGCTCAACCCGTACAGCGAAACGCCGACCCTGGTCGACCGCGACATGGTGCTCTACGGGACCTGGGTGGTGGCCGAGTACCTGGACGAACGCTATCCGCACCCGCCGCTGATGCCGATCGACCCGGTCTCCCGGTCGCGCCTGCGCCTGGCCATGTACCGGGTCCACCGCGACTGGGTGCAGGCCGGCGAGACCCTGGAAAAATCCACCGGCGAGAAGAAGATCGCGGCCACCCGCAAGGCGCTGCGCGACGACCTGATCGCCTCCGACCAGTTGTTCGGCCTGACCCCGTTCCTGCTCCACGACGAGCTTTCCCTGGCCGATTGCGCGCTGGTGCCGCTGCTGTGGCGCCTGCCCGCCTACGACATCGACCTGTCGCCGAAGCAGATTCCGAACCTGACCAAGTACATGGATCGGATGTTCCGGCGCGACTCCTTCCAGCGCAGTCTCACCGAAGTCGAGCGCGCCCTGCGCGAGGGCGACTGAGGTCATGCTCTCCAGCCGTCCCTACCTGCTGCGCGCCGTCCACGACTGGATCGTCGATTCCGGTCTGACCCCGCACCTGATCGCCGATGCCGATCATCCCGACCTCGAGGTGCCGAACTCGGCCCGCCAGGACGGCGGCGTGGTCCTCAACGTCAGCCCGACGGCGGTGCGCGACCTGCTGATCGACGCCGACCTGGTCACGTTCGTCGCCCGTTTCGGCGGGGTTTCGCGCGCGGTCAGCGTGCCGATGGCCGCCGTCCAGGCGATCTACGCCCGCGAAAACGGCCGCGGCATGATGTTTCCGGACGAGGACGCGGACGCCTCACCCGACGGCGAGCCGGAGGATGCCCCGGCCGACGAGGACGAAGCGCGCAAGCGCCGCCCCGGGCCGAACCTGCGCGTGGTCAAGTAAGCCCGGCCCGGCTACTCGATCAGCCGCCCGCCGTCGGCCAGTTCGGCCGAAATCCGCACCGCCTTGCCCCCGACCAGGATGACCTCGCCGGATCGGCGCTGGCCGCCGTCGGGGCTGAAATCGAAGCGATAGCGGCGCCGCCAGCCCAGGCGGTCGTTGCGGCGCGCCGGCCACATCGCGGCCAGGGCGACGGTCTGGTCTAGCAGCTGCCATTGCTGGCGCTCGCAGAAGCGCGCGGCGGCCTCGCGGGCCTGGTCGCGGGCGCGCACGGCGGCCAGCCACCACAGGCAGGCCGCCGCCAGCAGCAGGATCGCGGCGAAGGGGGTTTCCAGGCCGCTGGCGCCCATGGCCGAGGCGTGCTCAGCGATCCAGCAGAACGTAGACCGCGCCGGTGCCGCCGTCTCTGGGCGGCGCCGAGGCGAACGCGCACACGGCGGAGTGGCGCGCCAGCAGGCCGGCGGCCAGGCGCTTGAGCTGCGGTCCGTCGGGACCCGAGCGCAGGCCCTTGCCGTGGATGATCTTCACGCAGCTCAGCCCCGAGCGCCGGGCGTGGTCGAGGAACTCGCGCATCGTCTGGGTGGCTGCGGCGACGTTCATCTGGTGCAGGTCGATTTCGTCCTGGGCGCGCCAGTGGCCGCGCCGCAGCCGGGTCAGCAGGCGGCGCTGCAGGCCGGGGCGCAGGTAGCTGATTTCCTCGCCGGTTTCGACCTGGCTGAAGTCCACCGGCGCGGTGGCCAGTTCCTCGAGCACCGCCTGCTCGTCGCGCCGGCGCTGCGCCGGCACCGGCCGGGGGGCGTCCGGGCGACTGCGGTCGCGCTGGCTGCGAACCCGTCGCACGCTGCCGATTTCGGCCCGAAACAGCTCGCGTTCGTCGTCGGCAATACTCATCAAGACTGCTCCTGCGATGCTGTCGATCAAGCCCGATTCCATTATAGTTGTCGGTTTGGGACAGCTGATTCAAGCATGCATATTCTCATCTCCAATGACGACGGGCTGTATGCGCCCGGCATCCGCCTGTTGTCGGGCCGCCTGGCCGAGCTCTGCGACCGCGTGACCGTGGTCGCGCCCGACCGCGACCGCTCCGGGGCGAGCAATTCACTGACCCTGGATCAGCCGATCCGGGTCGAACACCAGGACGACGGTCGCTACAAGATCTACGGCACCCCGACCGACTGCGTCCATCTGGCCATTACCGGGCTTTTGCAGGACGAACCCGACATGGTCGTCTCCGGCATCAACGCCGGCGCCAACCTGGGCGACGACGTGCTCTACTCGGGCACGGTGGCGGCGGCGATGGAAGGCCGCTTCCTCGGCCTGCCGGCCATGGCCGTCTCGCTGGTCTACGCCCAGGACGGTCCGCATCACTACGAGACCGCCGCCGAGGCCGCCGCGATCCTGATGCAGCGCCTGGTGGCCGAGCCGCTGCCGGCCGATACGATTCTCAACGTCAACGTGCCCGATCTGCCCTGGTCGCAGATCCGCGGCTTCGAAACCACGCGCCTGGGCCATCGTCACTGCTCCGGTGACGTCATTGCGATCGAGGATCCGCGCGGCCGACCCTTTTTCTGGGTCGGCCCGCCGGGCAGCGAGGAAGACAACGGCCCCGGTACCGACTTCCACGCGGTGCGCAACGGCCACGTTTCGGTGACCCCGATCCACGTCGACCTGACCCGCTACCAGGCGCTCGAGCAGGTCAGCCACTGGATCGAGAGCCTCAACCGCAGCAACCTGGCCGAGCCGGACCCGGCCGGAGCCTGACCCTTGGCCCGAGGCGCGCACAGCGGGATCGGAATGACCTCGGCCGCCACCCGGCAGCGCCTGGTGCGGCGCCTGGCCGACAAGGGCATCCGCGATCCGCGCGTCCTGGCCGCGATCGGCGAGGTGCCGCGTCACCGCTTCGTCGACGAGGCCCTGTCGTCGCGCGCCTACGAGGATTCCGCGCTGCCGATCGGTCGCGGCCAGACCATTTCCCAGCCATTCGTCGTCGCCCTGATGACCCAGGCGATTCTCAGTGAAGGCCGGCCGGCGCGGGTGCTCGAGATCGGCACCGGGTCCGGCTACCAGGCAGCCGTGCTGGCGCAGGTGGCCGACCGGGTCTTTACCACCGAGCGGATCGGCGAACTGCTGCGCACCGCGCGCCAGCGCTTCCACGAGCTGGGTCTGCACAACATCCTGACCCGCCACGTCGACGGACTGGGCGGCTGGCCGGGACAGGCGCCGTTCGATGCCATCGTGGTCACCGCCGGCGGCGACATCCCGACCGAGCTGTTCGCCCAGCTCGCCGACGGCGGGGTGCTGGTCGGTCCGGAGCAGCACGGCGGTCAGCAGGAGCTGATCCGGGTCATCCGCAGCGGCGACGAGTACCGGCGCGAACAGCTGGGGGCGGTGAGTTTCGTGCCGCTGCGGCCGGGCGTGGAATGAGCGCCGGCCGGCCCGCCGTGGCGCCCTCGCCAAGCCGCATCCTGCTGCGGGGCGTCGCGCTGGCGCTGCTGCTCGTCCTGAGCGGCTGCGCCCCGATGGCGCCGGCGCCGGTCGAACAGCGCGACGGCCGGCCCGTCGCGGCGCCGGTGGTGGTGCCGACGGTCTACCCGGTCCAGCGCGGCGATACCCTGTACTCGATTGCCTTTCGCTATCGCCTGGACTGGCGCGAGGTGGCGCGCTGGAACCGCATCGACGCCCCTTACGTGATTCGGCCGGGCCAGGAACTGCGGCTGATCGCCCCGCCGCGGGAGTTGGTCCGGAGCGAGCCGCCGGCGCGCTCGCCGGTCCCGTCCGCCGATCCGACCCCGCCGCCGGATTCCGAAGCCGAAGCCGAACCCGAACCCCAAGCTGAACCTGTGCCGACGCCGGCGCCTGCACCGACGCCGGCACCACAGCCCGAATCGCGGCCCGCGCCGGTCGCCGCCGAGCCGCTGCCGGCGGGCAGCACGCGCCGGGTCGCCGGGATCGAGTGGCGCTGGCCGACCGCCGGGCGCGTGGCCCGATCCTTCGATCCGGCCGCGACCCGGCGCGGGATCGGCATTGCCGGGCGCAGCGGCCAGCCGGTCGTGGCGGCCGCCGACGGTCGGGTGGTCTACAGCGGCACCGCGCTGATCGGTTACGGCGAGCTGATCATCATCAAGCACTCCGACACCCTGCTGTCGGCCTACGCCCACAACCGCGTGCGCCTGGTCGAGGAGGGCGTCGAGGTGCGCGCCGGCCAGCCGATCGCCGAAATGGGCATCAGCGACCGCAACGAGGAGCTGCTGCATTTCGAGGTGCGCCGCAACGGCCAGCCGGAAAATCCGCTCGATTTCCTGCCGCGCCGCTGAGGGAAACCGGATTTTGCCAGATTTTTTCTGGGAAAGCGGTGTATCTGTCCGTTAGTATTGAAAAAACAATCCAGATCAGGCATGATCGGACCCTGAGGCTTCCATCAAGGGCGATTGGATGACGGTGCTGAGACCATGGCGGGTGCTGCTGCTGCTCCTTGGCGGCCTTGCCATGCCGACCTGGGCGGCGGAGGTGCACAACCTCCGGGTCTGGTCGAGTCCGGACAGTACCCGGGCGGTGCTCGACCTCGATGAGCGCGTCGACTACCGGATCTTCGGCCTCAGCGACCCCGAGCGTCTGGTGGTCGATATCGAGAATGTCCAGGCCGCCGGCGAGCTCCCGTTCGACCCGGAGGCCGGGGGCGTGATCGAGCGGGTCCGCCACGGCGTGCGCAACGGCACCGATCTGCGCGTGGTCTTCGACCTCAAGGGCCCGGCCGACCCGCAGAGCTTCGTGCTCGATCCGGCCGGCCGCTACGGCCACCGGCTGGTCATCGACCTGGTGCCCGAGGGTGCCACCAGCCCGACCGAGCGGGTCCGTGAAGTGGCCCGCGCGGCCAGGAACGGCAAGCGCGACATGATCGTCGCCATCGACGCCGGGCACGGCGGCGAGGATCCGGGCGCCATCGGCCCGGGCGGGACCTACGAAAAGAAGATCACCCTGGCCATCGCCCGTGAGATCGAGGAGCAGATCAACGCGCTGCCGGGCATGCGGGCGGTCATGATCCGGACCGGGGATTACTTCGTGCCGCTGCGCGAGCGCTACGAGCGCGCCCGCCAGGCCGAGGCCGATCTGCTGCTGTCGGTCCATGCCGATGCGTTTCGCGATTTCCGCGTCCGGGGCAGTTCGGTGTACGTGCTCTCGCGCAGCGGCGCATCCAGCGAGGCGGCGCGGCTGCTGGCCCAGAGCGAGAACGAGGCCGACCTGATCGGCGGGGTCAAGCTCGATCGCGGCGACGACATGCTCTCCTCGGTGCTGCTGGACCTGTCCCAGAGCGCCGCCCTGGAATACAGCAACGACGCCGCCGAGCAGATTCTGCAGCAGCTCGGTTCGGTCGGACGGCGCCACCGCAGCCGGGTCGAGCGGGCCAATTTCGTCGTGCTGCGTTCGCCGGACGTGCCCAGCGTGCTGCTCGAGGTCGGCTTCATCAGCAACCCGGACGACGAGAAGAATCTCAACACCGCCGCCCACCGGCAGCGCGTGGCGAACTCGATTGTGGCGGGGGTGCGCGATCATTTTCTGCGCACCGCGCCCCAGGGCACCTGGATTGCCGCCAACCGCAGCGGTCACCAGCACGTCGTCCAGCGCGGCGATACCCTGGGCGTGATCGCGCAGCGCTACCAGGTCAGCGTGTCCACCATCCGGGCGGCGAACAACATCAACGGCGACGTGATTCATCCCGGGGCGGTCCTGGTCATTCCCGCCGGCTCTTGAAAGGCGGTCGTATCCCGTAAACTTGCGGGCATGCCGATTCGCAAGCTGCCCAGCCATCTCGTCAACCAGATCGCCGCCGGCGAAGTCGTCGAGCGTCCGGCCTCGGTGGTCAAGGAACTGCTGGAAAACAGCCTCGACGCCGGGGCCGGTCGCATCCGGATCGATGTCGACGAGGGTGGCATCCGCCGGATCCGGGTCAGCGACGACGGCTGCGGGATCGGCGCCGACGAGCTGGCGCTGGCCCTGGACCCGCACGCGACCAGCAAGATTGCCTCGCTGGAGGACCTGGAAGCGGTCGCCACGCTCGGGTTTCGCGGCGAAGCGCTGGCCTCGATCGCCTCCGTTGCCCGGCTGACGCTCGCTTCGCGTCCGCCCGGCGCCGAGGCCGGCAGCGAGATTCGGGCCGAAAGCGGCCGGGTTGCGCCCGCCCGCCCCCGGGGCATGCCGCCGGGGACCATCGTCGAAGTCGAGGACCTGTTTTTCAACACCCCGGCGCGGCGCAAGTTCGTGCGCACCGAGCGCACCGAGTTCGGCCACATCGATGACCTGGTGCGGCGGCTGGCGCTGGCGCGCCCGGCCACGGCGTTCGAACTGGTTCACAACGGTCGCGCGGTGCGCCGGCTGGTGCCGGCCAGCGACGATTGCTCGCGTCAGCGGCGGGTCGGCGACGTATGCGGCCCGGCTTTCGTCGACCAGGCGCTCGAGTTGGAAAACGTCCACGACGGCCTGGCTCTGGCGGGGTATATCGCCCGGCCCGGCTTTTCCCGCAGCCAGGCCGATCTCCAGTTCTTCTTCGTCAACGGCCGCCTGGTCCGCGACCGCCTGATCGCCCATGCCGTGCGCCAGGCCTACCAGGACGTGCTGTTTCACGGCCGGCACCCGGCGTTCGTGTTGCACCTGACCATCGACCCGGCGCGCGTCGACGTCAACGTCCACCCGCAAAAAACCGAGGTCCGCTTCCGCGACGCCCGCCAGGTCCACGGCTTTCTCTTTTCCACCATTCACCGGGCCCTGGCCGAGACCCGTCCGGCCGCCGGAAACGGCGCGCCGGCCGCGGCGGCCGTGAACGCGGGCGGGTCGAGTTGGCCGGGGCAGGCGGGACTGGGCCTGGGGGTGGCCGAATCGGTGGCGCGCTACGCTCGTCTGGCCGGCGCGGGCGGGTCTGGTCAGGCCAGCGAGTCGGACGGCGAGACGCCGCCGCTGGGGTTCGCGCTGGCCCAGATCCACGGGGTGTTCGTGCTGGCCGAAAATGCCGCCGGACTGGTGATCGTCGACATGCACGCCGCCCACGAGCGGATCGTCTACGAGCGCCTCAAGCAGTCCTGGGCCGAACAGCGGGTCAAGGCGCAGCATCTGCTGGTGCCCGAGCGGGTCCGGGTCAGCGAACGCGAGGCGCGCGCCCTGGAAGAGCGCGTCGGCGAGCTCGACCGTCTCGGCTTCGAGCTCGAGCTGGCCGGCCCGGATTCGATCACCGTCCGGGCCGTACCGGCCCTGCTGGCCGGCAGCGACTGCATTCAGCTGGTGCGCGACGTGCTGGCCGACCTGGTCGAGTTGGGCCGCAGCGAGCGGGTCGCGGGGGTGATCGACGGTCTGCTCTCGACCATGGCCTGCCATGGTTCGGTGCGCGCCAACCGGCGCCTGAATCTCGACGAGATGAACGCCCTGCTGCGCGACATGGAAAGAACCGAGCGCAGCGACCAGTGCAATCACGGCCGGCCGACCTGGGTGCAGCTGGACATGAAGTCGCTCGATGGGCTGTTCCTGCGTGGACAGTAGCGTCGCCGGCGCCGGCCGGTTGCCGGCCGCGGTGATCCTCAGCGGTCCCACCGCCGCCGGCAAGACCGCGGTGGCCCAGGACCTCTTCGACCGCTTTGCCGTGACCCTGATCAACGTCGACTCCGCCCAGGTCTATCGCGGCCTCGACATCGGTTCGGCCAAGCCGGACGCGGCTTCCCTGGCGCGCTACCCCCACGAACTGATCGACCTGCGCTGGCCCGAGCAGAGCTACTCGGCGGCCGATTTCGTCAGCGATGCCGAAAGCGCCATGCGGCGCGCGTCGGCGGCCGGCCGGGTGCCGGTGCTGGTCGGCGGAACGGTGCTCTACCTGCGCGCCTTGCTCTACGGCCTGGACCCGCTGCCGGCGGCCGACCCGGCCCTGCGCGCGCACCTTGGCGAGCGCGCCGAGCGCGACGGCTGGGCGGCCCTCCACGCCGAACTGGCGCGCCGCGATCCGGACACCGCCGCGCGCATTCGACCGTCCGATCCGCAGCGCGTCCAGCGCGCCCTGGAGGTGCTGGAACTGACCGGGCGCGGCCTGGCCGCCCACCATTCCGCGCCGCGCCGGCCGCGCTTCCAGAGCCTGCGCCTGGTCCTCACGCCGGCCGACCGGGGCGAGCTGCACCGGCGCATCGAGCGGAGGTTTGCCGAGATGCTCGAGGCCGGCCTGGTCGACGAGGTCCGGCAGCTGCGCCGGCGCGAGGCCCTGAGCGCCGGCCATCCGGCGATGCGCGCGGTCGGTTACCGCCAGGTCTGGCAGTACCTGGACGGGGCGTTCGATCGGTCCGGCCTGATCGCCCGGGCGGGTGCGGCGACGCGCCAGCTCGCCAAGCGCCAGCTCACCGCGCTTCGCAAGTTTTCCGATACGCTCTGGTATGATCCGAACGCAAGGCGTACTCGCGCGGTCATAGGCAGGCAGGTCAGCGTTTTGTGCGCGGGTGCTGGCGGTAGGCCGGAATGTCGGAATCCCGTAAATCCATAACAATCAAAGACATCTTCGGAAGGAGACAGGCATGTCCAAGGGACAGTCACTGCAGGATCCGTTTCTCAACGCGCTTCGTCGCGAGCGCGTGCCGGTGGCGATCTACCTGGTCAACGGCATCAAGCTGCAGGGCCAGATCGAATCATTCGACAATTTCGTCGTGCTGCTGAAGAATTCCGTCAGCCAGATGATCTACAAGCACGCGATTTCCACCGTGGTTCCGGCACGGAACGTGCGCCTGGCCCCGGAAGAGGAGGAAACCGACTCCTGATCACGACCGACCCGCACTCGTCGCGGTCCCGAGAAGGCCGAACGCTGCTGCTGCACCCGCTGATCTCGACTGCCGACGATGCCGATGCGCGCGAAGAGTTCCGGCGCCTGGCCGAGGCGGCCGGCCTGAGCGTGATCGCCGAGGTCCAGGCGCCCCGCGATCGACCCGACCCCAAGTTCCTGGTCGGTTCCGGCAAGGTCGAGGAGGTCCACGGGCTGGTCGAGGACGGCGACATCGGACTGGTCCTGGTCAACGGTCGGCTGTCGCCCATCCAGGAACGCAACCTGGCCCGGGCCCTGGGCTGCAACGTGCTCGACCGCACGACCCTGATCCTGGACATTTTCGCCCAGCGGGCGCGCTCCCACGAGGGCAAGCTGCAGGTCGAGCTGGCCCAGCTCCGGCACCTGTCGACCCGACTGGTCCGCGGCTGGACCCACCTCGAGCGCCAGCGCGGCGGGATCGGCCTGCGCGGGCCCGGCGAGACCCAGCTGGAAACCGACCGACGCCTGCTGGCCGACCGCATTCGCCAGTTGACCGCCCGCCTGGGCCGGGTCGAGCAGCGGCGTGAACAGGGCCGCCGCGCCCGTCGGCGCAGCGACATCCCGCTGGTGGCGCTGGTCGGCTACACCAACGCCGGCAAATCGACCCTGTTCAACTGCCTGACCGAAGCGGCGGTGATGACCCGCGATCAGCTGTTCGCCACGCTCGATCCCACCGTACGCCGGATCGAGGCGCTGCCGGGCTCGCCGGTGCTGCTCAGCGATACGGTCGGATTCATCCGCGACCTGCCGCACGAACTGATCGCCGCCTTTCGGGCGACCCTGGAAGAGACCCTGGGGGCCAGCCTGGTCGTCCACGTGATCGACGCCTCCGACCCCGACCGCGGCCGGCACCAGGGCGTGGTCGACGAGGTCCTGGAAGAAATCGGCGCCGGGGAGCTGCCGGTGCTCAAGGTCTACAACAAGGTCGACCGCACCGCGCAGGCGGCCGGCGTGGAGCGCAATCCGGCCGGCCAGGTCGAGGCCGTCTGGGTCTCGGCGAGGACGGGCGAGGGGCTCGATGCGCTGGGTGCCGCGATCGTCGAGCGCCTCGGCGAGGGCCGCATTCAGCGCGAAATTCACCTGCCGCCCCAGGGACAGCGGTTACGCTCCCGGCTGTTCGATCTCGGCGGCGTGTGTGCCGAACAGGTCGAAGCCGACGGCAGCATGCGCCTGCAGGTCGACCTGGCCCGGCGCGATGCGCGCATTTTGTCCCGTCTTGACGGCGTCGATGGCAAACTGGCGCAGGATCTACTGTTAGACTAGCGGGCTGCTCTGGCGAATAGCCCGGCCGCTTTTATCCTCAAATTGCACCTTTGAAGTAAAGGACACGGAGAAATCAATGCCCTGGAATGAACCCGGACGCGGAAGCGGCGGCGACGATCGCGACCCCTGGAAAGGGGGGAACGGCCAGCAGCCGCCGGATCTGGACGAGGTCTTTGCCAACGTCCAGCGTCGCCTGAAAAAGATCATGGGCGGTGGCGGCGGCGACGGCGGCAGTCGCAAGAGCGGCGGCAGCGGCGGCCCGTCGATGGGCGGCATCGGCCTGCTGGTGGGCGTGCTGATCGTGATCTGGGTGGCGTGGAACTCCATCCACATCATTGACGAGTCCGAGCGCGGGGTGGTCTTGCGCTTCGGCGAATATGTGCGCACCATGCCGCCGGGCCTGAACTTCACCCTGCCCAGTCCGATCGAGCAGGTCCAGAAGGTCAACGTGACCAGCGTTCGCTCGCTGGAAAGCGCCAGCCGGATGCTGACCGGGGACGAAAACCTGATCGACCTGGCGTTTGCCGTTCAGTATCGGGTGGTGGATCCGGAGGCTTTCCTGTTCAACGTCCAGGTGCCTGAAGAATCGCTGGGGCACGCGGCCGACAGTGCCATGCGCGAGATTGTCGGCACCAACAACATGGACTTCATTCTCGAAATCGGGCGCGGACAGATTGCCCTGGATGCACAGGCCTTGCTGATCGAAGTGCTGGCGCGCTACGGATCCGGGCTCGAAATCACCTCGTTCAACCTGCAGGAAGTGCGGCCGCCGACCCAGGTCCGCCAGGCTTTCGACGATGTCGTGCGGGCGCGCGAAGACCAGATCCGCTTCGCCAACGAAGCACAGGCCTACGCCAACCAGGAAATCCCCGAGGCGCGCGGTCGCGCCGCCCGCGTCCTGGAAGAAGCCGAGGCTTATCGGGAATCCATCGTCGCCAAGGCCACCGGTGAAGCAGACCGCTTCTCGGCCGTCCTCGGCGAGTACGCGATGGCCCCGGAAGTGACCCGCGAGCGGCTCTACCTGGAAACGCTTGAGAAGGTCTACGGGCGCTCGGCGAAGATCCTGATGGACGTGGATTCTTCGAACAACATGTTTTATCTGCCGCTGGATACGCTGGGGGGAGGTCGGGCCCGCTCGGCGCCGCCGCCACCGGCGCCGCTGATGTCGCCTTCAGAGCAGCAGCGGGTCAGCCAGACCGATCCGCGCGCACGCACCGGCCGGGGAGTACGCTGACATGAAAATCTTTCTGCCCATCATCCTGGTCGTCGCCGTGTTCGTCGGCTTGAACAGCATCTTCGTGGTCTCGGAGACCGAGCACGCGATCAAGTTCCGGCTCGGGGAGGTCGTGCGTTCGGACTACGATCCCGGCCTGCACTTCAAGATGCCGTTCATCAACAACGTGCGCAAGCTCGAGCGCCGGATCATCACCCTGGACATGCGTCCGGAACAGATGAACACCGCCGAGCAGAAGTTCGTCGAGGTCGATTACTACGTCAAGTGGCGCATCGAGGATCCGCGCGATTACTACGTCGCCACCCAGGGCGACATCATGTTCACCCGCTCGCGCCTGGCGCAGCTGATCCGCAACGATCTGCGCGACGAGTTCGCCCAGCGCACCTTGAGCGAGGTTGTCTCCGAGCAGCGGGGAGAAATGATGCAGCAGTTGCTCAGCCGCGCCGACCGTCGGTTCGAGGATTTCGGTATCGACGTGATCGACGTGCGCATCAAGAAGATCGAGCTGACCGAAGAAGTACTCAACTCGGTGTTCGAGCGCATGCAGACCCAGCGCAACGAGTTTGCCAACGAGCTGCGGTCGCTGGGCCGCGAGCGCGCCGAGCGGATTCGCTCCGACGCCGACCGCCAGGTTCGCGTGCTGCTGGCCGACGCCGAGCGCGACGCCCAGCGGCTGCGCGGTGAGGGCGATGCCCAGGCCATCCAGATCTACGCCGAGGCGTTCGACCGCGATCGCGAGTTCTTCTCGTTCTGGCGCAGCCTGCAGGCCTACGATGCCTCGTTCGGCACCGACAGCGACATCATGCTGATGGATACCCGGTCGGAATTCTTCCGCTACTTCGACCGGCTCAACGTCGACTGACCGGAGAACAGCCCATGAGCCGATCGGTGGTCATCCTCGGCACCCAGTGGGGTGACGAGGGCAAGGGCAAGATCGTCGACCTGCTGGCCCAGGACGCCGATGCCGTGGTGCGCTTCCAGGGTGGCCACAACGCCGGCCACACCCTGGTCATCGACGGCGAAAAGACGGTGCTGCACGTCATTCCCTCCGGCGTGCTCACCGACCGCTCCCGCTGCCTGATCGGCAACGGGGTGGTGGTCTCGCCGCGCGCCCTGCTGGCCGAAATCGAGGGCCTGGAGAAGCGCGGCATTCCGGTTCGGGACAAGCTGGGAATTTCGCCGGCCTGCCCGGTGATTCTGGGCTGCCACGAGGCGCTGGATCTTGCGCGTGAAAAGGCGCGCGGGCGGCGCGCGATCGGCACGACCGGGCGCGGCATCGGGCCGGCCTACGAAGACAAGGTCGCCCGCCACGGGCTGCGCCTGGCCGACCTGGCCGACCCGGCGCGCCTGGCCGACAAGCTCGAGGGCATCCTCGATCTGTACAACTTCATCCTCCAGCAGTACTTTGGCGAGCCGGCGCTGGACGGCGCGGCGATTGCCGAGGAGGCGGCCCGGTTCGGCGCCGAACTCAAGCCGCTGTTCGCCGACGTCACCGGCCAGCTGCACGAGTATCGCCGCAGCGGCAAGTCGGTGCTGTTCGAAGGCGCCCAGGGCAGCCTGCTCGATATCGATCACGGCACCTATCCGTTCGTGACCTCCTCGAACACCACCGTGGGCGGGGTGATGTGCGGTACCGGGGTCGGGCCGCAGGATATCGACTACGTGCTCGGCATCACCAAGGCCTACACCACGCGGGTCGGCGGCGGTCCGTTCCCGACCGAACTGGACGACGCCGACGGCCGCCGCATGGCCGAGCGCGGGGTCGAGTTCGGGGCCACCACCGGCCGGCCGCGGCGCTGCGGCTGGCTCGACGCCGTCGCCCTGCGCCGGATGGTGCGGGTCAACGGGGTCAGCGGGCTTTGCATCACCAAGCTCGATGTCCTCGACAGCTTTGCCGAGGTGCGGGTCTGCACCGCCTACGAGGGCGTCGACGGCTTCCCGGTCGGCGCCGAGGAATGGTCGCGTGCCCGACCGGTCTACGAGACCCTGCCGGGCTGGGAAGGCACGACCCAGGGCCTGACCCGCCTGGACCGTCTGCCGCGCGGGGCGCGGGCCTACCTGGAACGCATCGAGGCGCTGGTCGAGGCCCCGGTCCACATGCTCTCGACCGGGCCCGAGCGCGACGCCAACGTCATCCTCGAGCATCCTTTTTCCGCCTGAGCGCGCAATTCGAGCCGGGCCTCGACGGCAAAAGCGTTTATTCTTGTTTCCTGATCATTCCGTCCCGTCCGACGGCGGGCGCGGGTCACTGGTTTTAGCGGAAAGAGGATCATGCTGGACCCACAGTTGCTGAGGAACGATCTCGAGCGCGTCAGCGCCGCCCTGGCGCGGCGCGGCTACCACCTGGACATGGAGGGCTACGCGGCCCTGGAGGCGCGGCGCAAGTCCATCCAGGTGCACACCGAAGAACTCCAGAACCAGCGCAACGTCCGTTCGAAGTCGATCGGCCAGGCCAAGGCGCGCGGCGAGGACATTGAACCGCTGCTGGCCGAGGTCGCCCGGCTCGGCGAGGACCTGAAGCAGGCGCGCCGGGAACTGGACGGCCTGCGCGCCGAGCTCGAGCGGATGCTGCTCGACATGCCCAACCTGCCGGCCGAGGATCTGCCCGACGGGGTCGACGAGGACGACAACGCCGAAGTCCGGCGCTGGGGCGAGCCGCCGGCGTTCGATTTCGCGCCCCGCGACCACGTCGAGCTGGGCACCCTGCTCGACGGCATCGACTTCGACGCCGCCGCGCGCCTGGCCGGCAGCCGCTTCGTGGTGCTCGGCGGCGGCGTGGCGCGCCTGCACCGCGCCCTGGCCCAGTTCATGCTCGACCTGCACACCGGCGAGCACGGCTACCGCGAGATGTACGTCCCCTACCTGGTGCTGGAGTCGGCCATGCGCGGCACCGGTCAGTTGCCCAAGTTCGCCGACGACGCGTTCGCCTTTGACGGCGATCCCGAGCGCTACCTGATTCCCACCGCCGAGGTGCCGCTGACCAACCTGGTCGGCGACCAGATCGTCGAGGCCGCGCAGCTGCCGCTGAAGCTGGTCGCCCACACGCCGTGTTTCCGGCGCGAGGCCGGTTCGCACGGCAAGGACACCCGGGGCATG
>JAWLFD010000164.1:0-5567 GCA_041685745.1 Wenzhouxiangella sp. | reverse complement strand
GTCGGATGACGTGATCGCCGAGATCGCCGAGCAGACCCGGCAGATGGCCAGGGGCCTGAACGTGGTCGGGCTGATGAACGTGCAGTTCGCCCTCCAGGGCGAGCAGCTGTTCGTGCTCGAGGTCAATCCCAGGGCCTCGCGTACGGTGCCGTTCGTGGCCAAGGCCACCGGCGTTCCGCTGGCCCGGGTGGCCGCACAGTGCATGGTCGGCGAGACCTTGGAAAAACAAGGTATTACCGAAGATCTTAAAAGTAATTTCTACTCCATCAAGGAGCCCAAATACCCGTTCATCAAGTTCCAGGGCGTCGATCCCATCCTCGGCCCGGAGATGCGCTCGACCGGCGAGGCGATGGGCGTGGGCTACTCGTTCGGCGCCGCCGTGGCGCGCGCCCAGCAGGCCGTCGAGATCCACGCGGCCGCCTCGGGCAGGACGTTTTTGAGCGTGCGCGACGCCGACAAGGAGCGCCTGCTGCCGGTCGCCCGCGAGCTGTCCGAGCGCGGTTTTTCCCTGGTCGCGACCGAGGGGACCTGGAAGTTCCTGGTTGAAAACGGCGTCGAGTGTGACTATGTCAACAAGGTCACGCAGGGTCGGCCGCACATCGTCGACCTGATCAAGAACCGCGAGATCGACTACATCGTCAACACCACCGAAGGACGCCAGGCGATCTCGGATTCGTTCTCGATCCGCCGCACGGCGCTGCAGCACAAGGTCAACTACTCGACCACCATCGCCGGCGCGCGGGCCACCCTGCGCGCCCTGGATCACTGGAACGAGCGCGGCGTGCATTCGCTCGCCGAGCTGTACGCAAGCAAGGACAAGACATGAGCCAGATTCCGATCACGCGCGCGGGCGCGGAACGCCTGCGCGCCGAACTCGATCGTCTCAAGAAAACCGAGCGCCCGGCGGTCATCGCCGCCATTGCCGAGGCGCGCGCGCACGGCGATCTCAAGGAAAACGCCGAGTACCACGCCGCGCGCGAACAGCAGGGCTTCATCGAGGGCCGGATCAACGAACTCGAAGGCGCGCTGGGCAACGCCCGCATCATCGATGTGGCCACGGTCAACGCCGGCACCAAAATCGTGTTCGGCGCCACCGTGACCCTGCTCGAGGAAATCGAAGGCGCCGAGGAAGTCACCTGGCAGATCGTCGGCGACCTGGAAGCCGACGTCAAGGCGCGTCGGCTCTCGATCAGTTCGCCGCTGGCCCGGGCGCTGATCGGCAAGGAGGAGGGCGAGGTGATCGAGTTCGACGCCCCCAACGGTCGCCGGGTCTACGAAATCGTCGAGGTGGTCTACCACGGCTGAAGACGGTGCTCATCGTCGCGGTCGCCGAACTGGACACGCTGCTGGCCGGGCAGCCCGCGCTGCCGGGGCGCCTGCGCGCGCTGCTGGCGCGGGCCGAAAGCCGGGCCCTGGACCCGTCGGCCTGGGCGGCTGAACTGGTCGCCGGCCGGGCCGTCGCCGCCGCGCCCCTGACCCGCCGGCTGGATGCGCCGACGGATGCCGGGGGCTGCTGGCTGCGGGCCGATCCGGTGGTCCTGACGCCGGATCTGAACGCGGTCTGGATCGCCCCCGGCGCCCGGCTGGAGGCCGGCAGTCCGGCAGTCCGCGAACTTGGCGAGGCGCTGGCCGAGGCCGGCCTGGCGTTTGACCTGCCGCATCCCGAGCGCGGCTACATCCGGCTGGAGGGCTTGCCCGAATGCCGCTTCGTGCCGCCCGCTGAGGTCCACGGCGAGAGCATGGACTACGTGCTGCCGGCCGGACCCGATGCGCCGCGCTGGCGGCGGCTGCTCAACGAGTGCCAGGTGATCCTGCACCAGCACGGCCAGGGCGGCGGCCCGGGCCACCCCGGCGGCCTGTGGTTCTGGGGGGCGGGCAGCCTGCCGCCGGACAACCGCATTCGGCCTCGCGTCAGACGGCTGTTCGGCGCCGACCCGCTGTGGGCGGCGCTGGCCGACTGGCTGGACCTGGAATACGCGGTCGACGGCGATGCGCGGGGCGCGTCCGATTCCACCCTGATCGAGTGGCGGCCGGATCCCGGGCTCGACCGGGCCGGCAATCTGTCGGCCCTCGACGACTGGCTGGCGCCGCTGTGGCGGCGACTGCGCCTGGGCAGGCTGGACGCGCTCGAGCTTGCCGGGCGGCGCCGCGCCTGGACCCTGGGTCCGGCGGCGGCGTGGCGCGTCTGGCGGCGCGCGGCGCCGTCGACCCCATGATCCGCACGGTAGCGATCCGGCGGCGTTCGGCGCAGTCGGTGGCGATGGCCGGGGTTCATCCCGTCCTGGCGCGGGTCCTGGCCGGGCGCGGCCAGCGCCAGGCCCCGGACTACTCGCTCAAGGGCCTGCTGCCGCCCACCCTGGGCGGACTCGAGCGCGCCGCCGATATCCTGGCCGAGGCGATCCGGGGCGGGCAGCGCATCCTGGTGGTCGGCGACTTCGACGCCGACGGGGCGACCGGCACCGCGCTGGCGGTGCGCGCGCTGCGCAGCCTGGGGGCGCGCGAGGTGGCCTGGCGGGTGCCCGACCGGTTTCGCCACGGCTACGGGCTGAGCCCGGCCCTGGTCGAGGAAATCGAGGCGCCCGCGCCCGACGTGCTGGTCACCGTGGACCAGGGGGTGAGTTCAATCGCGGGGGTGGCGGCGGCGCGCGCGAAGGGCATGCGGGTCATCGTCACCGACCACCATCTGCCCGGGCCGCAGCTGCCGGCCGCCGAAGCCATGGTCAATCCCAACCTGGCCGGCGAGTCCTTCGGCTCGACCGCGCTGGCCGGCGTCGGGGTGATGTTCTACACCGCCATGGCCGTGCGCGCGCGGCTGCGCGAACTGGGCTGGTTCGACCGGCGACCCGCGCCGCGCCTGGACGGGCTGCTCGACCTGGTGGCGCTGGGGACGGTCGCCGACCTGGTGCCGCTGGATGAAAACAACCGCCGCCTGGTCTACCAGGGGCTGGCGCGGATGCGGGCCGGGCGGTGCAGCCACGGCGTGCGCGCGCTGCTGGAGGTGGCCGGGCGCAACCTGCGCCACGTGCAGGCGAGTGATCTCGGCTTCGCCGCCGGTCCACGCCTGAACGCCGCCGGGCGGCTGGAGGACATGGGCATCGGCATCCGCTGCCTGCTGGCCGACTCGGAGTCCTCGGCGCGCGCGCTGGCCGAAGAGCTCGACGCGCTCAACGCTCAGCGCCAGGCGATCCAGGCCGACATGCTCGAAGTCGCCGAGGCCCGGGCCGACGAACTGGCCGGGCGCATCGACGGCACGGTCCCGGGTCTGTGCGTGTTCGATCCGGACTGGCACCCGGGCGTGGTCGGGCTGGTCGCCGGTCGCCTGATGGAGCGCCTCCAGCGTCCGGTGCTGGCGTTTGCGCCGGCCGAGCCGGGCAGCAGCGAGCTGAAAGGCTCCGGGCGCTCGCCGGCCGGGCTGCACATGCGCGATCTGCTGGTCGCCATCGATACCCGCCACCCCGGTCTGATGGGACGCTTCGGCGGCCACGCCCGCGCCGCCGGGCTGAGCCTGGAGCGCGACCGGCTCGAGGCGTTCCAGCGCGGCTTCGATCAATGCCTGGCCCGGCACGAGTTCGCCGACGAAGTGGTGCTGACCGACGGCGAACTCGCCAGCGGCGAGCTGAGCGCGGAAACGGCCGCCGCGCTGGAAGTGGCCGGCCCCTGGGGTCAGGGCTGGCCGGAACCGCTGTTCGACGGTCGATTTCGGGTGCTCGAGCGGCGCATCGTCGGCCAGGTGCACCTGAAGATGCGGCTGCAACCCGAACGCGGCGGCGAGGCGCTGGACGCCATCGCCTTTCGCGCTGGCAGCCTGCTGCGCAACGAGCTGCCTGATCCGTTCCACGTGACCTACCGCCTGGAGCTGAACCGCTGGCGCGGTCAGACCAACCCGCAACTCAATGTCCAGCACCTGGTCGAAAGCGGCCCCTGAGGACCCGTCAGATCGTTTGCGGCCCTCAGGCGTCGGCTTCTTCGGCCACCAGATCGAGGTTTTTCAGCCGGAAGCGGTCGCTGATCCAAAGCAGCAGGCGTTCGGGGGCGGACAACTCGTTGCGCGCCTCCATCACCTGCCGCGCCAGCGCAGGCTTGTTGGTGATCAGTCCATCGACGCCCATCGAGATCAGCCGCGCCATGGTCACCGGGTCGTCGACCGTCCAGACGTAGAGCTTGCGGCCCTGGGCGTGGGTCCGGCGGATCAGGTCCAGCGAGACCTGCCCGGTATTGACGGCGAGGAAATCGGCATCGAGGGCGGACAGATCGCCGAGCGCGGTGGCCGCGAGAATGCCATGGGGCCAGTCGGGCCGGAGTGCCCGCATCTTGCGCACGCCCGGGATCTTGAGCGACATCACCCCGACATCCGCCGCCATGCCCGCTTCCTCGACGACCTCGGCCACGCGAGACTCGAGGGCGACGTCGTGGCCGTAGTACTTCAGTTCGATCAGGACCTTGCCCCGGCCTTTGGCGGTGTGCAGCACCTCGCGCAGGGTCGGCGTGCGCTCGGCGGCATAGGCCGGATCGAACCAGCTGCCGATATCGATCCCGGCCAGATCGGCCATGGTGGCGTTCCATACCTTCAGATCGACACCGGCCATCTTCATGAAGTCGCTGTCGTGGGCGACCACGATCTGGCCGTCGGCGGTCTCCTGGACGTCGATCTCGACCCAGTCGCTTTCTTCCACCAGGGCCTGCTCGACGGCGGCCATGGTGTTCTCCGGCCGCGTTACGGATGCGCCCCGATGAGCGATGATCTCGACCTCGCGCTCGGCGCTGACGCGCTCGGCCAGGCTGCCTCCGAGGTAGAGGCCGCCGGCCAGGGCGGCCGCGGCCGCGCCCAGCAGAACCGAAACCGGCACGGCCCGGGCCTTCCATGGCGCTGCCTCGACGGCCTGAGCCTGGCGCGGCGCGTGCCCTGTCGAGGTGCGGTACAGCCGGTCGAGCAGGGTGGCGAGCGCGCCATTGGCCAACGCCGACACAACGGCGTTCACCAGCCCCCAAACCGCCAGCAGCATGATCGTCGAAAACGCCAGCAGGCGCAGGTTGGTGCCGAAAAGCTGCTGGACAAATCCGACCAGCACGCCGGCGATGCCGGCAACCAGCGCAACCAGCAGGGTGCGCACAGCCGCCCAGGCAACGATCTGCCAGACAACCTGCATCCGTTGCCCGAGCAGCCGGCGTGCGCTGTCGGCGAAACTGCGCCGCGGCGGGACTTCCCCGAACAGGAACAGGTGCAGGGCGATGGCCCAGCTCGACAATCGCGCCACCAGGACCACCGCGAGCCCGGCCAGCAGCACGCCGACGATTGCGGCGGCGGCGAGGAAGGCCGGCGGACGGTAGGTCAGGTAATAGTTGATGTCGTAGCGGCCCATGGCCAGCCACGCGATGACCGCGCCGACGATGAGAAAAGGCGCCGCGATCAGAACAACGCGCAGAACCAGCTGCAGCGCGAAGCTGAACAGCCCGGTGAAACGCCCCAGAACCAGCCCCAGCCCGGAGATCAAGACCCGGGAGGGCCGGTGCTCCTGCCGGCGCCGCGTCTCGGTCATCACGGCCACGTCGAGGACGCTGGCCACGAT
>JAWLFD010000008.1:0-22669 GCA_041685745.1 Wenzhouxiangella sp. | reverse complement strand
CATTCGCATGATCCAGCTTTCCGACATTACCCTGCGCCACGGTCCCGAAGCCCTGCTGGAGTCGACCTCGGCCACCCTGTATCCGGGCCACAAGGTCGGCCTGATCGGCGCCAACGGCAGCGGCAAGACCAGCCTGTTCCGGCTGCTGCTGGGGGAAATCGAGCTCGACGGCGGCGAGCTGTCCCTGCCGTCGAACTGGACGCTGGCCCACATGGCCCAGGAAATCGACGACCTGGACCGGCCGGCCATCGACTACGTCACCGACGGCGATCAGCGCCTGCGCTCGGCCGAGCGCGCGGTCGCGGCCGCCGACCAGCGCGGCGACGGCCACGCCATTGCCGAAGCCCACGCCGAGCTGGCCGAAGCCGGCGGCTACGACGCCCATGCCCGGGCCGGGGCGCTGCTCAACGGTCTCGGTTTCCGCGCTGCAGAGCACCGCAAGCCGGTCTCGGACTTCTCCGGGGGCTGGCGCATTCGCTTAAGCCTGGCGCGGGCGCTGATGTGTCCATCCGACCTGCTGCTGCTCGACGAGCCGACCAACCACCTGGACATGGAAACCGTGGTCTGGCTGGAGGAATGGCTGCGCCGTTACGAGGGCACGCTGCTGCTGATTTCGCACGACCGCGACTTTCTCGACCAGGTGGTCGACTCGGTCCTGCACATCGAGCACCGCCAGCTCAACGCCTACAGCGGCGGCTACTCGAGCTTCGAGCGCCAGCGCGCCGAACGCCTGGCCGGCCAGCAGGCCGCGCGCGAAAAGCAGCAGCGCGAAATCGCCCATATCCGGAAATTCATCGACCGCTTCCGGGCCAAGGCGACCAAGGCCCGGGCCGCCCAGAGCCGGATCAAGGCCCTGGAGCGCATGGAAATGCTGGCCCCGGCGCACGAGGATTCACCATTCGACTTCGCGTTTCCCACACCGCCGCCGGCGACCAACCCGGTACTGCACCTCGACCACGTCGATCTGGGCTACGGCCGGATCACGGTGCTCGAACAGATCTCGCTCAGCCTTTCCCCCGGTGACCGGATCGGTCTGCTGGGTCTCAACGGCGCCGGAAAGTCGACCCTGGTCCGCGCCCTGGCCGGAGACCTGGCACCCCTGTCGGGCCGGATCACGGCGAGTCCCAAGCTGCAGGTCGGATACTTCGCCCAGCACCAGCTCGAGCAACTCGACCCCGAGGCCAGTCCGGTGACCCACCTGGCCCGCCTCACGCCCGAGAAGCCCGAGCAGCGCCTGCGCGATTTCCTCGGCGGCTTCGACTTTCGCGGCGACATGGCGACCGGCCCCGTGGCCCACTTCTCGGGCGGCGAAAAAGCGCGGCTGGTCCTGGCCATGCTGGTCTGGCAGGCGCCCAATCTGCTGCTGCTCGACGAACCCAGCAACCACCTCGACCTGGACATGCGCCACGCCCTGACCGTCGCCCTGCAAGGCTTTGACGGGGCGGTGATCACGGTCTCCCACGATCGCCACCTGCTCGGCAACACGGTCGAAGATTTCTGGCTGATCGACGGCGGCACGGTGCAACGCTTCGACGGCGACCTGGATGACTACCGGCGCTGGCTGCGAGACCGGCCGGCCGAAGCCGGGCCGGTTTCCGCCAACGGCAAAACCGACAAGCCGCGACCGCGGCCGGCCGGGTCGAAGTCATCGCGGGCGAACCTCAAGCCGCTCAAGAACCGGGTCGAGCGGCTGGCTCGAGCGGTCGACCAGGCGGCCGAGAGCCTGCTCGACATCGAACGGGCGCTGGCCGATCCGCAACTGTACGCCGACGCGGACGGACCCAGGCTGAAGACCTTGCTCAACGAGCGCGAAACGCTGCAGCACAGGCAGTCGAACCTGGAGACCGAATGGCTGCAGGCCGAAACCGAACTCGAGCAGGCGATCCACGCCCGGGATGCCTGAACCGACGGCACCGGCAGCGCCTTGTCTTGCCGGCCCGCAGGCAATCGGCTATCGTCTCGGGCTCAGTGCCCAAGGCGAGCGCACCCGGCCGCATGTTCCCAAGCCCACCATGACGAGCGTCCGAGCATGACCACCCTGCTGGCGATCGGCGATATCCACCTGGGCCGGAGTCCGGCCGCCCTGCATCCGGATCTGCGGGTGCGAGGCGCCGAGCTGGGACCGGAAGCCGCCTGGGCCCGCTGCGTGAACGAAGCCCTAGAACGCGGCGTCGACGGGGTGCTGCTGGCCGGGGACGTGGTCGAACGCAGCCGTGACCTGCTGGTTGCCTACGGCGATCTGAAGCGCGGCATCGAGCGCCTGGACGCAGCGGGGATTCCGGTCCTGGCCGTGGCCGGCAACCACGACACCCTGGTGCTGCCGCGCCTGGCGGCCGAGATCGATGCCCTGCATCTGCTCGGTGCCGGTGGCCACTGGGAAGAAAAAAGCGTCGGCAAGCTGGGCGTGCTCGGATGGTCTTTCCCGCGCCCCCACGTGCGCGAGAATCCGCTGCGCGCGCTGCCGCGCATCGACCGACCCGGGCGCGTCATCGGCCTGCTCCACTGCGACCGCGACCAGAGCGACAGCCCCTATGCGCCGGTCACCAGCCAGGATCTCGAGACGACCGGCACGGCCGCCTGGTTGCTGGGTCACATCCATCAGCCCGACCGCCTCGACGGGGAGCGCCCGATCGGCTACCTGGGCTCGGTCACCGCGCTGAGGGCGTCCGATACCGGTCCACGGGGCCCCTGGCTGATCGAATGGAGACAGGGCAGAATCAAGGCCACCCACCTGCCGCTGGCGCCATTGCGCTTCGACTCGCTCGAGGTCGATCTCAGCGCCCTGCGCGCGCCGGAGGAAATGGCCGAAGCCGTCCTGGCCGCCAGCCGCGCACACGTTGACACGCTCGGTGACCCGGGCTTGGGGCCCGAGGTGATCGGTCTGCGTCTGCGACTGACCGGTCGCTGCCGGTTCGAGCAAACCCTGGGCCGGGCTGCCGAGGACCTGGTCGCCGACTCCCGACCCTGGAAGCAGGGAGAGGTTCGACTGTTCGTGCAAAAGGCCGTCATCGCCACCGAGGCCGCGATCGATCTTGAGCGCCTGGCCCGCCAGGAAGATCCTTGCGGCCTGCTCGCCCAACGCATCCTCGTCCTGCAGAACCGCGCCCAGCCGGATTTCGACGCGCTGATTGCGGAGGCCCGGCCCCGGCTGGCCGGCGCGGTCGGCCAGAAGGAGTTCCGCGAGCTCGAAACAAGCCTCGAGGATGAGCAGGTGCGGTACTGGCTGATGCAGGCGGCCCGGACCGCGCTCAATGGGCTGCTGGCACAGAAACAGGGCGCGTCGTGAAGCTGCTCGCGCTCGACATCCGCCACCTGCCGGGAATCGAAGCGCCGTTTGCGGTCGATCTGGCTCCGGAGACGGTCAACCTCGTCACCGGCCCGAATGGATCGGGCAAATCCAGCCTGGTCCGCGCGGTGCGCGCTGTCCTCTACCCCGACCCCGATGACGAATACTGCGAGGTGCTGGCCCGCTGGCAGGACGAAAAGGGCACGCTGAGCGCGCATCGCATCGGCGACCGGGTGACCTGGACGCGCGACGGCCGGAAGACCGCGTCTCCGCGCTTTCCCGGCACCGAATCCATCGGCGCTTTCCTGATCAACACCGAGGACCTGAGCGCGCCCGACCACACCGATGCCCGAATCGCCTCGGAGCTCAAGACCCTGCTGACCGGCGGCTACGATCTCGAAGCCGTGCTGTCGGATGCGCCGCTGGCGACGCCGCCGCGGCCGCAGAAACTGGCCCGCGAGATCGAGCAAGGCCACCGGGCGATCGATGAAAAGGAGCGTGAATACGCCCGCCTGCACGAGGACGTCGACCAGTTGCATGACCTGGAAGACGAGCTGCAGCAAGCCGCTCGTGCAAGCGCCCGCCTCGGTGCGCTCGAGAATGCCCTGGCGCTGGCCGAAGCGACGGCCCGGCGCACCGCGCTGGAATCCACCCTGATCGAAGAGTTCCCGGGCGGGATGGACCGGCTGCGCGGCGATGAGCTCGACCGCCTGGAAGAGACGCAGCAGCAGCTTGAGCGCAAGCAGCAGGACATCGTCGTGGAACATACCTCGCTCAAGAATGAACAGGCTCGCCTGGCCGAAACCGGCGTCGACGACCCGGAAGCGATGGAAAGCCTGCAGGCCGAGCTGGCCGACGCGCGCGACCGTCTGGCCGGGAGCGAGCAGCGAATCGAAGCCGAAACCGACCAGTGCACGCAAGCCGAACATGCGGTGGCCGAGGCCGTGGCCCGGCTGGGCGGCGACACACCGAATGAAGTCAAGCAACTGGATCAGAACCGGCTGGAGCAACTGGAAAAGCAGGTCGACAAGGTCCTTGGACTGCGCGAGCGAATCCGCGCGCTCAGCGGTCAGCTGGGCCTGACCCGGACATCGCGCAATCTCACCGGTCGTGCACGCGAAGATCTGCGAACGGCTCGCTCGGCGCTGCAGGACTGGCTTGCGCTGGCCCGCCTGAGTCCGCTGGAAGGCTGGCTGTGGGGCACGCTGGCGCTGGCCGCGCTGATCGGTGGCGCACGCCTGCTCGCCGGTGCCGAGTTGTCCGGGCAGCCCGAACTGCTCCTGCTGGTTGCCCTGGCCGCCGGCCTGCCCGTGGCCATGCTGGTGCGTTTCGGTTTGCGGCTGCGCGATCGCGGCCAGGCGCGCAGGGACTTCGAGGCCAGCGCGATCGAGCCCCCGCTGGGCTGGAACGAGCCGGAGGTGCGGGCGCGGCTCAAGCGCCTGGACCTCGAACTGGAAGCGGCCACCCAGCATGAAATCAGCCAGCTTCGGGCCACCGATCTGCGCGAGGAACTCAACGCGCAGCGCGCCGCCCTGGACCGGAGCCGGCAGCAGCTGGCGGATCTGGCGGCGGACATGGGTCTGTCGGCCGAGCAGCGCCTGGAAACCACCTTTCTGATGTGGTCGCGCCACCTCCAGGACTGGCAGCTCGGGCAGCAGCGCCGCGACCAGCATCGCCAGCGTCTCCGGAAGCTCGAACAACTCTACCGGGCCGAATGCCGGCAGGTGGCCACCCTGCTGGAGCAACACGCCCTCACCGTAGAGGAAGTCTCGTCCAGAACGCTGGCCAGCCTGGTCAACCAGTTGATCCCACGCATTCGGCGACACGCCGAGCTCTACAACTCCATCCAGGCCCGGAACCGCCGCATCGGTGAACTGCATGCCGACATCAGCCAGCTGCGCCAGCGTATCAGCGGGATTTTCGAGGCCGCAGGCGTGCGCCCGGACGGCCTGGCGGCGCTGCGCCAAAAGTCCGAACAGTTCCCCCTGTGGCAGAAGCTGGAGCACGAGCGGATCGAACTGGGTCGCGAGATCACCCGACTTGAGCAGCGCCTGGCCGAAGAGCCGGAACTGCTCGCGCTGGCGCGCAAACAACGCCTGCAGGAATTGGCCGCGCTACAGGATGAACTGGCAGAGCGCGCCGGGCAGCGCGATTCGCTCAATCGCCGCATTGCCGAAATTCAGACACGGCATGCCGATGCCCTCAAGCGGCGGGAACTGGAACAACTGGGTGCCGACCTGGAGACTCGGACAGAGGCACTGCAGCTCGAACTCGAGCGCCACCTGCTGGCCGCTGCCGGCCAGTTTCTGATCGAGGATGTTGCAGCGACCCATCGAGCCGATCAGGAACCGGCACTGCTGGCGAGCGCCGATCGCTGGCTCAATCGCTTTACCGGCCATCGCTACCGGCTCGAGTTCAGCGCCGGCGAGTTCCTGGCCCTGGATGCCCGGACCGGCCGGCTGCAGCCGGCGACACGACTGTCCACCGGCACCCGGGCCCAACTCATGCTGGCCGTCCGACTGGCCTGGATCGAACAGCTCGAAGCCAGTTTCGAGCCACTTCCGCTGTTCATGGACGAAGCCCTGACCACCAGTGACCCGGACCGCTATCGCTCAGTTGTCCAGGCGGCCGGCGAGCTGGTCGCCGGCGGTCGCCAGGTGTTCTACCTGACCGCCCAGAGCGACGACGCCCAAGCCTGGCGCGAATGGCTGGGACCGGCGCTGGACCCGCATGAGATCAACATGGTCGAAGTGCGCAAGGACCAGGTTAGACCGCTGGAGTTCGGCATGCCCGAAGGGCCGGCCAGAACGACCGCCATCCCCGACCCGGACGGACTTTCGGCCGACGAGTGGTCGCGCGCGGTCGGCGTCGAAGCGATCGATCCGTGGCAGGATGCCGGCCGAATCAACGTGTTCCATGTGCTGCGCGATGATCTGCCAAGCGCGGCGACCCTGATGCGCGGCGGCCTGCGCAGCCTGGGGCAGCTCGAGCGTTTCCTGGAACTGGTGGATCAATCCAGCGAGCCGGTACCGGACGGGTTCGACGAGCACCGGGTTCGGATGCTGCGGGGCCGAATCCGGGCGGCCCGGCTGTTTCTCCAGCACTGGCGCTCCAACCATCGGCGTCCGGTCGATCGCGCCACGCTGGCGCGCACGGGCCTGCTCAGCGAGCGGTTTCTCCCGCGCGTGTCCCGTCTTGCACAGGAACTGAACGGCGACCCCTCGGCGCTGATCGCCGCCCTGCGCGAAGGGAAGGTCTCACGATTCCGCAGCGAGACGCTGGAACAGTTGCAGAGCTGGCTGGATCGACACGGCTACCTGGGTCGCTCGGATCGAGAAGATGTGCTGACCGGGGCCGAACTGGCCATCGCCTGCGATCTGTCGCCCGCGTCGGCCGAGGCCTTGCGGCACTGGCTGAACGGCGCGATCGTCGATCCGCTGGCGGCCGGGGATTGAGCGGGCCGGCTACAGGTTGCGGCCGTAAAAAAGCTCCTGAATCTCGGTGCGCAAACGGCGCTCGATGCGCGCGCGCTCGCGCTTTTCGAGATCGTCGGCGTTGATACCGAAAAGATAGTTGTCGAGATCGAAATCCTTCAGCCGCATCTTGGTATGAAACAGGTTTTCCTGATAGACGTTGACGTCGATCATGTCGTAGGCGTTCTTGGTGTCGCGGCTGAAGAAGTTCTGGATCGAGTTGATCTTGTGGTCGATGTAGTGCTTGCGACCGCGCACGTCCCGGGTGAAGCCGCGCACGCGATAGTCGACCGTCACGATATCCGACTCGAAACTGTGGAGCAGGTAATTGAGCGCCTTGAGCGGCGAGATCACGCCGCAGGTCGCCACGTCGATGTCCGCGCGAAAGGTGCAGATTCCGTCGTGCGGATGGCTTTCCGGGTACGTGTGGACCGTGATATGGCTCTTGTCGAGATGGGCCACGACCGCCTCGGGCAGCGGTCCCGGTGCAGCAGAGCCGATGTCCTCATTCCCGACCACCGGCTCTTCGGCGATCAGCATGGTCACGCTGGCCCCCTGGGGCTCGTAATCCTGTCGGGCCACGTTGAGCACATTGGCGCCAATGATATTGGCCACATCGGTGAGGATCTGGGTCAGGCGCTCGGCGTTGTAGGCTTCATCGATATAATCGATATATTCCTTGCGCTGCCCTTCGTTGGTGGCGTAGCAAAGATCATAGATGTTGAAGCTCAACGCCTTGGTCAGGTTGTTGAAGCCGTGAAGCTTGATTCTGCTCGAGGACATGGCGGACTCCTCCGGGTCATGGGTGGCCGACCGGTAACCGCTCATTATCGTTCATTCGAGGCCGGGTTTTCTACTCCAGAACGGTTTGCGCAGCGGATGGATCGCGTTCGAACCGGTCGTTTCGGGCCGGCGGGGCGGTTGACTCACGCTCGGCAAACAGGCACTATGGTGTGCTGCGACGAATATCTTGACCTTTGAGCATAAATGCATACCGAACCACAGTTTTATCCAATCGACAGGGAAGCGATCGGCCGTCTGCTTGCCATCGGCGAGCGGCTGCATTTCGAGCCCAAACAGGTCGTGATGCGCCCCGGCGATCAGGGCCACAGCCTGCTGTACGTGATCGACGGTTCACTGTCGGTTTCCACCGAGGGCGAAGACGGTCGCGAGCTGATTCTAAGCTATCTCAACCCCGGCGATTTCCTCGGGGAACTGGGTCTGTTCATGAAACCCCGGCAGCGCGAGGTGATGGTTCGGACCCGCTCGATTTGCCAGCTGGCCGAGATTTCCTACGAGCGGCTGCGCGAAGCGCTGGACAACGAATTGTCGGATTGCGCGGTCGAAATCATGACCGCGATCGGCTCCAAGCTGTCGCAACGCCTGCTGCATGCGCGGCGCAAGGTGCTGCAGCTGGCCTTCCTCGATACCCAGGGTCGAGTGGCCAAGGCCCTGATCGACCTGTGCGACGAACCCGACGCGGTATCCCATCCCGAAGGCACCATGATCCGTATCACGCGCCAGGAACTCAGCCGCATCGTGGGCTGCTCCCGGGAAATGGCCGGCCGGGTCATGAAAGCGCTGGAAGAAGACGGCATGCTCAAGGCGTCCGGCAAGACCGTCGTCGTGCTGGGCAAGTACAAGGGTGCTGCCGCCTCGGGCTGAAGCTGCGCACTCCGGCTCAGTCCCGCCCCCGCCAGCGCAGCCATTTGCCCCGAGGGTGTTCGGCTTTTGCTCCCAGCGGCGACCGCACCAGGACCAGAGAGACATTGTCCCGAGCCCCGGCCTCCATGGCCATGGCCATCAGGCGATTTCCGATGGCATCCAGCGACTGATCCAGCGCCAGCGTCGATGCCATCGACGCCTCGTCCAGTTCGCCGCTGAGCCCGTCCGAGCAAAGCAACAGAAGCTGTCCGGCCTGCCAGCGGCCGCTGAACTCGTCGATCCGAGGCTCGCTGTCGGAGTGCAGACCGAGGCAGTCGGTCAATACGTGGCGCTTGGGATGATGGGCCGCTTCCGAGGCGCTGATCGCTCCGGCCTCGACCATCAATCCGGCCAGGTTGTGGTCGCGGGTCAGCAAGGTCAGTTCACGCGTGGCGATATCGAACAGGTACGCCCGACTGTCGCCCACCCAGCCGATTTCGTAGCGGTTGCTCCGCTCGACCAGGGCGACGATGGTCGTGCCCATGTCGATCAGTTCCGGACGGACCTCTTGAGCCGCCCGGATCGTGGCATGGGCGGCAAGAATGGCCGAACGCAGCGATGCCCCGTCGCTCAAGGCCGCGCGCACGGTCTTGCGGGCCAGCCGACTGGCTTCGGCGCCGCCGGCATGTCCTCCCATGCCGTCGGCGACCAGCCACACGCCGGCCGCCTCATCGACCAGGATGGCGTCCTGGTTGTTGGCGCGCACGCGTCCGGTCTCGGTCTGACCGATCGAACGCGAACTGATCAGCGGATCGCGGGTCATCATTTCATACAAGCGTAAAATGCGGGCGGGGAAGGTCAGCCGGGTCGATGCCGTGAACATATTGTTACACGGGCAATCGCCAGAGCCGCGAACCCGCACTATTTTTTAGAATTAACTAATATATCATGACCAACATCGATTCAAGCAGCGCAGTTCGCTGGCGCATCTTCAAGTTCGGCGGCAGCGCTGTGGCTCATCCCGAACATTGGCCGCGGATCGCCCAATGTGCGCGCAACGCCCTGGCCGAAGACGCGAATGCGGTCATCGTGGTCTCCGCGCTGCGCGGTATCACAGACCTTTTGCAGGCGCAGACCGAACCGGACACCGCCCAGCCGGTGGCCGATGTCGTGCGCGAGATTCAAAGCCGCCATCGCGCGCTGGCCGAAAAACTGAACGCCGGCGACGCCGGACTCGACCGCCGGTTTTCGATCCTGCGCGGGCTGCTCGAACACCCGGACCTGACCACCAGCGCGGCCGTCCAGGCCGAACTGCTGGCACAGGGTGAGGAACTCAGCAGCCGCATGGCCGTCGCCATTCTCGCCGGACAGGGAATCGACTGCCACTGGCTCGATGCCAGGCAAGTGCTGACCTGCCCGGGGGATGCCGGGCGCGCCGCGGCCAGTGAATTCCTCTCGGCGCACTGCCCGGCCGAGCCGAATCGGGCCCTGCAACAGCAACTGGCTGCCCGCGGCCGCTGCCACGTCATGCCGGGTTTCCTGGCCGCCAACGCGCGCGGAGAAACCGTGCTGCTCGGGCGCGGCGGATCGGACACTTCGGCCAGCTGCGCGGCAGCCGTGCTGGAAGCCGAACGGGTGGAAATCCATTCCGACGTGCCCGGGCTGTTCAGCGCCGACCCGCGCCGGATTCCCAGTGCGCGCCTGCTCAAGCTGGTCAGCTACCGCGAGGCCCAGGAACTGGCCGCCATGGGCGCCAAAGCCTTGCATCCACGCTCGCTGATTCCCCTGACCCGCTATCGCATCCCGTTGTGGCTGTGCCAGGTCGACCGCCCCGATATCACCGGTACCCGCATCACCCCGGAAGCGCGCGATCATGGCGCCCAGGTCAAGGCCATCGTCCAGCGCAAGGGCATGACCCTGATCGCGCTGGAGGGGCTGGGAATGTGGCAGCAGGTCGGGTTCCTGGCCGACATCTTCGCCGAGTTCAAATCCCTCGGCCTGTCGGTCGACCAGGTCTCGACCTCCGAATCCAACGTCACGGTCACGCTGGACCCGGGCGCCAACGTGACCGACCAGGCCACCCTGCGCGAACTCAGCCGCCGGCTGGAAAAACACTGCAAGGTCGAGATTCTCACCGACTGCGCCACCGTCAGCCTGGTCGGACTGGGCATCCGCACCATCCTGCATCGCCTGGGACCGGCGCTGGAAGTGTTCGAGCAGCGCCGCATCTTCCAGGTCAGCCAGGCCGCCAACGATCTCAACCTGACCTTCGTGGTCGAGTCGCGCCACGCCGACCGGCTGGTCCAGCAGCTGCATCAGCAGGTCATCCCCGGCGGGGTCGGCGGCGACTCGGTCTTCGGGCCGACCTGGGAGCAGCTGTTCCGCAAAGACGATTCCGTTCGCGCGCGACCGGCCTGGTGGCGGCGCCGTGCGCGCGAGCTGACCGAACTGCTGGCCCGGCGTGACTGCGCCTACGTCTACAACCTGGCCGAGGTGCGCGACGCCGCCGACCGACTGCGGGCGCTCGACTCGGTCGACCGGGTGCTGTATTCGATGAAGGCCAATCCCCACCCCGCCATCCTGGCCGCCCTGGTCGAGCAGGGGCTTGGCATCGAATGCGTGTCGGTCAACGAGGCGCGCCACGCCCTGGCCAGCGCCCCGGGGCTGAAGACCGAAGACCTGCTGCTGACGACCAACTTTGCCGGCCGAGATGAATACCGCCAGGCCCTGGCCATGGGCCTGCGGACCACCGTCGACAATCTCTACATCCTGGAACACTGGGGTCACGACCTGGCCGGACGCGAGATTTTCCTGCGCCTGGATCCCGGATCGGGGCTGGGCCATCACAAGATGGTCCGAACCGCCGGCAGCCACGCCAAGTTCGGTATCCCGCTCGAAGAACTCGAGCGCGCACGACGGCTGGCCGAGGCGCACGACATCCGCATCAGCGGTCTGCACGCCCACACCGGCTCCGGCATCCTGCATCCCGACAACTGGCAGCGCACCCTGCAGACCCTGGGCGAGGCGGCGCGCGAACTCGACGACGTTGCGGTCATCAACCTCGGCGGCGGCCTCGGCGTGCCCGACCGGGCCGACCAGCTGCCCCTGGACCTGACCGCGCTGGACGCCGGCCTGCAGCAGCTCAAGCACGACCTCATCCGCCCGGTCCAGGTCTGGCTGGAGCCGGGCCGCTACCTGGTCAGCGAAGCCGGCGTGCTGCTGGCGCGGGTCAATCAGACCAAGGGCAAGGGCGAAGTCCGCTACGTCGGCATCGCTACCGGCATGAACTCGCTCATTCGTCCCGCCCTGTACGGCGCCTGGCATGAGATCGTCAATTTGAGCCGCCTGGACGAGCCCGGCGAGCACGTCTACAACGTGGTCGGGCCGATCTGCGAGACCGGCGACATCCTCGGCCTGGACCGCCTGCTGCCCCGCTGCCGCGAGGGCGATGTCGTGCTGATCGCCAATACCGGTGCCTACGGCGCCGCCATGGCCTCGCGCTACAACCTGCGCGAACCGGCCGAGGAACTGCTGTTCTCGCCCGACTCGACGGCCAGGCCGTAGCGGTCGGCCAGGATGACGAACCGGTCCTGGATGTCGGCACGCTCGGCGCGCAGCAACTCGACCAGTTCGCGCTCGTTCCAGAACAGGGCGCGCACCAGGATGCGATCTCTATAGCGCAGCACGTTGCGGCGATAGCGCAGGGCCACGAAGCCGGTCGGCGGCAGGGCCGCCAGATAGGCCAGGGTCGGTATCAGTCCCAGTTCGGTGTGCTGCCACAGTCCGTACCCGATCAGCGCGTACCAGGCGCCGAAGCCCACCACGCCGAGACCGAAGTAGGAAAACAGCCGGATCGCCTCGTCGCGAACCAGCAACGCCCCGAGGCGGGCAAACGCGTAAGGCAGGACGTTGTGGATCAGCCCGAACAGCGCGACCGGCGCCATCGCAATCGCGTAGGCCGTCATCTTCAATCGCAGCAGTCGACCGGTGACGGGCGTGCCGGTCGATCCGGCCAGGGCCTGTCGGACTTCGGTCTGGCGCAGATGGTCGCGGTAGCGCTCGACCTTGCGCCGCAATTCCACGACCCGATCCGGATCGGCAACCCAGGCCATGCCGAGCACCTCGGCGATGAACTGCCGGGTATAGACCCGGCGCTGGAATGCGGCAGCGGCAGACGCCGAAGATCGGCTGTAAAGCCCGGCCAGGCGCCCCAGCCAGCGCTTGAGAAAGCGCTTGCGCTGCGGCGTTTCCGGTGGCGGCAGATCGACCACCTCACCCAGCGAACCGGCCAGCGCATCGCCGATCTGATCGACCAGCTCGGCCAGGCGATCGTCATCCAGATGCAGGGTCTGTCGACGCAGCGCGCGCTGCACGTCGTCGGTCAGCCGGGCAACGGCCTGCTCGGGCTCGCGTCGATGGAGCTCGGCGTATTCAGCGACCGGGATCGGCCGCCCGATCCTCAGCAGCGCCGCCGAACCCAGGAACTCGTAGTGTTCGAGGTTGACGCCGGCCGGCACGATCACCAGTCCCAGGCCGTAGTCGTTGCGCGCCTCGGCGCCCAGCGCGATCCGGGCAATCCCCTTGCGCAGCTGTCCGACCTGCAGGCGCGGCGAATTGCGACCCTCGGGAAACACGCCCAGGCAGCCGCCGCGCTCGAGCAGATCGAACACCTGGTCAAAGATCTGCTGGTTGCGGTCGGCATGATCACCCACCTCGCCGCGCCGGTAGACGGGAATCGCACCCAGCTCGCGGAACAGCGCTGCCACCAGGGGAAAGCGGAACAACCCGGACCGGGCCAGATAATGAATCGGCCGGCGAATCTGGGTCGACAGGATGACCCCGTCGAGAATCGAGCTGGGATGGTTGGCAGCCACGATGACCGGCCCGGTTTCCGGTACGCGCTCGATGCGGGCCGAACGGATATCGACGAAGTACAGCCGGTTGATCAACCGGAGAAACCCCACCAGCAGCGCATACAGCCTCATGGCTGCACATCATCGCCGATTTGCCCCGCTCATTCCGGGCTATGCTCTAGAATCGGTTCCTTCAAACCCCGGTTTCGTCGAGCATGAGCAACGCCTACAAGGCTTCCGACATCGAGGTGCTTCAGGGGCTTGAACCGGTCAAGCGCCGGCCCGGCATGTACACCGACACCGTCCGACCCAATCATCTGGTCGCCGAAGTAGTCGACAACGCGGTCGATGAGGCGCTGGCAGGCCACGCCGGCAGCATCGAAGTCACCCTGCACGAAGACGGCTCGGTCGAGGTGGTCGATGACGGCCGCGGCATGCCGGTCGATCCGCACCCCGAGCACAAGCTGCCCGGCGTGGAACTGATCCTCACCCGCCTGCACGCCGGCGGCAAGTTTTCCGGCAAGAACTACACCTTCTCCGGCGGCCTTCACGGTGTCGGCGTGTCGGTGGTCAATGCCCTGTCGAGCCGGCTCGTGTGCCGCATCAAGCGCGACGGCAAGGTCCATGAACTGGGCTTCGAGCACGGCGAGACCACCCGGGCGCTGCACGTGGTCGACGCAGTCGGCAAGCGCAACACCGGCACCGCCGTTCACTTCTGGCCGGACGCGAAATACTTCGACTCGGTCAACGTTTCGCGACCGCGCCTGAAGCATCTGCTGAAAGCCAAGGCCATCCTGTGTCCGGGCCTGAGCGTGACCCTGAAGGACCGGGTCAACGGCGAAACCGAGGTCTGGCAGTTCGAAGACGGGCTGACCGACTACCTAAGCGACAGCCTGGCCGGTCTCGAACGGATACCGCAAGCACCGTTTACGGGTGACTTCTCCGGCGCCGACCAGGAAGCCGCCTGGGCCCTGGCCTGGATTCCCGAGGGCGAGCTGTTGCAGGAGTCCTACGTCAACCTGATCCCGACCCCGGCCGGCGGGACCCACACCAACGGACTGCGGACCGGCCTGATCGAAGCCCTGCGCGAGTTCTGCGACATTCGCAGCCTGCTGCCGCGCGGGGTCAAGCTCAGCCCCGAAGACGTCTGGGAACGTTTGAGCTTCGTGCTGTCGATCAAGCTGGCCGACCCGCAGTTCTCCGGCCAGACCAAGGAACGCCTGAGCTCGCGCGCCGCGGCCAGTTTCGTGGCCGGAGTCGTCAAGGATGCCTTCGCCCTGTGGTTGAACAAGAACGTGACCGAGGGCGAAGCGATCGCGCGGCTGGCCATCGACAACGCCCTCAAGCGCCAGAAATCGCGCAAGCAGGTGGCCCGGCGCAAGGTCACGGCCGGACCCGCCCTGCCCGGCAAGCTCGCCGACTGCGCCTCCACCGACCCGGAAGAAACCGAGCTGTTCCTGGTCGAGGGCGACTCGGCCGGCGGCAGTGCCAAGCAGGCCCGAAATCGCGAATACCAGGCGATCATGCCGCTCAGGGGCAAGATTCTCAACACCTGGGAGACCGAACCCGACCAGGTCCTGCGCTCCCAGGAGGTCCATGACCTGGCCATTGCCATCGGCGTCGATCCCGGGTCACCGGAACTGACCCGGCTGCGCTACGGCAAGGTGATCATCCTCGCCGACGCCGATTCCGACGGTCTGCACATCGCCACCCTGCTCTCGGCCCTGTTCCTGAAACATTTCCGGCCGCTGGTCGAAGCCGGTCGGGTGTTCGTGGCCATGCCGCCGCTGTACCGCATCGACGTCGGCAAACAGACCTTCTACGCCCTGGACGCCGAGGAGCGCCGCGGACTGCTGGCCCGGATCGAGGCCGAGAAGATCAAGGGCAAGTTGAGCGAGACGCGTTTCAAGGGCCTGGGGGAAATGAACCCGCTGCAGCTTCGGGAATCGACCATCGATCCCGACACCCGCCGCCTGGTCCAGCTGACCATCGACGATGCCGAGGCGACCGATGCGATCATGAACATGCTGCTGGGCAAGAAACGCGCCGGCGACCGCAAGATCTGGCTGGAGGAGAAGGGGAATCTGGCCGAGATCGAGGTGTAGGGCGGGTTCACGGCTCACGGTTCAGGGTTCTGGGTTCGGGGAAGCCGGATTCACGGAACCGTGCCGGGATTTCTGGTCTATTACCAGGCATGACTACAAACTTTGAATTTCTCAAACGCCGGCAACTGCTGACTGCCGCAGGCCTGGCTGCGCCGGCCTTCTGGCTGAGCGGATGTGGTGGGCAACCGGCCTCCGCGGCCGCGGAGGCTAACCTGCCGTTCCAGCCCCTGGAGCTTTCGGAGGAGCAGTGGCGCGAAATTCTCACCAGCGAGGAATTTCGCGTCCTGCGCGGCGAAGGCACGGAGCCGGCCTTTTCCAGTCCGCTGGACGGCGAGTACGGCGACGGTACCTACATCTGCGCCGGCTGCAACCTGGCGCTGTTTTCAAGCGAACACAAGTACGACTCGGGTACCGGCTGGCCGAGTTTCTGGCGGCCGATTGATCCTGAACACGTCGGCACCAAGCGCGACTTCAAGCTCATCTGGCCGCGCACCGAATACCACTGCGCGCGCTGCGGCGGGCACCAGGGTCACATCTTTGAAGACGGCCCGGAGCCGACCGGCGAGCGCTGGTGCAACAACGGCGTGGCCCTGCGCTTCGTGCCGGCGGGCGAAGAACCGCCGGCGCTGCGGACAAAATCCTGAAAGGAGCGATGAAGCCCAAGATGAACGCTGTTCGGACGACGCTTTCCCAGCCGATTGCCCGCGGGCTGATCGCAGCCGTCGTGCTGCTCTCGTCGCTTTCGGCGCTGGCCAACGAGCCCCCTGACCTGGCCCGGGCCACCTTTGCCGGCGGCTGTTTCTGGTGCATGGAGCCGCCCTACGACAAGCTCGACGGCGTGGTCGAAACCATTTCCGGCTTCAGCGGCGGGGATGTGCCCAACCCGAGCTACGACGCGGTCGTGCGCGGCGGCACCGGACACCTGGAGGTCGTGCAGGTGGTCTACGACCCGGCCGTGGTCAGCTACGAGCGGTTGCTCGAGGTGTTCTGGCGCAATATCGACCCGTTCCAGGCCGACGGCCAGTTCTGCGATCGCGGCCCGATGTACCGCTCGGCGATCTTCGTCGACAGTAGCGATCAGCGCCGCGCGGCCGAAGAGTCGCTTTCCCGGATCGCGGCCATGGAACTGTCGGATCAGCCCATCGATACCCGGGTTCTGGACTTCGATGCCTTTTACCCGGCCGAGGATTACCACCAGGACTACTACCTCAACAATCCGACGCGCTACCGCTTCTACCGCTGGCGCTGCGGCCGTGACCAGCGCCTGGAAGCGCTGTGGGGCAGCCAGGCCGGCAACCCATCGTGACCTTTGGCCCATGTCGGCCGAAGCCCTGGGCGGCATGATGGCGAAACTTGCCGGGCCAACGCCGGTCAGACCTTCCGATTTCGTCCAGCCAACTTCCAAGGAAACCTGAGACTCATGCCACGAGCCTTTCTCCTCCGATGCCTGGCCGCCGCCGCCATCGCGCTGGCGCTGAGCGCCCCGGCGGCCGCTGCAACCGATGGTGTCGACCACGTCACGACCGTCGAGGGCATCAGCGAATATCGCCTCGACAACGGCCTGCGCGTCCTGCTCATGCCCGACCCCAGCCGGCCGACCGCAACCGTCAACATCACCTACTTCGTCGGCTCCAAGCACGAAAGCTACGGCGAGACCGGCATGGCCCACCTGCTCGAGCACATGCTGTTCTACGGCACGCCCGACCACCAGGACATCAAGGCCGAGATTTCCGAGCGTGGTGGTTCGGCCAACGGCACCACCTGGTACGAACGCACCAACTACTTTCAGACCCTGCCGGCCGGCGAAGAAAATCTGGAGTGGGCGATCCGCATGGAGGCCGACCGCATGGTCAACTCCATCGTCGATGCAGACGACCTGGCCTCGGAAATGACCGTGGTGCGCAACGAGTTCGAGATGGGCGAGACCAACCCGATCGGGGTGCTGATGCAGCGCGTGATGGCCACCGCCTATCTCTGGCACGGCTACGGCCGCTCCACCATCGGCGCGCGCTCGGATATCGAGAGCGTGCCGATCGAGCGCCTGCATTCGTTCTACCGCCGCTATTACCAGCCCGACAACGCGGTCCTCATCCTGTCCGGCAACATCGATCCGCAGCGCTCGCTGGCGCTGGTCGAGGAATATTTCGGCGCGATCCCGGCGCCTGAACGCAGCGGCGACATGCTGCTGTGGCCGACCTACACCCGCGATCCGGTCCAGGACGGCGAGCGCTCGATCACCGTGCGCCGGTCCGGCACGGTGCGCGCGCTGATGGCCGCTTTCCACGTGCCTGCCGCCGCCCACGAGGATTTTGCCGCCATCGAGGTGCTGGCCCATCTTCTGGGCGACATGCCGTCCGGGCGACTGTACGACCGTCTCGTCGACACCGAGCTGGCCACCCAGGTGGCGGCGTTCAGCCTGCGCCTGCGTGAGCCCTCGCTGCTGCTGTTGTTTGCACAGACCCGCGACGGCCAGGACCTCGACGAGGTCGAATCGGCAATGCTCGATACCCTGGCCAATCTGGCCGACAAGCCGCCGACCGAAGAAGAGGTCCGGCGCGCGATCAATGCCCTGACCCGCAACATGGAAATGACCTTGAACGACAGCGGCCGGGTCGGCATCCAGTTGAGCGAGTGGGCCGCGGCCGGCGACTGGCGGCTGATGCTCCTGCACCGCGACCGGCTCGAACAGGTCACGGTCGAGGACGTGGTGCGCGTGGCCGATCGTTACCTCCGGTCCAACAATCGCACCGTCGGTCGCTTCTATCCCGAAAATCGCCCGGAGCGGTCGGACATTCCGGACGCGCCCGATCTCCAGCCGCTGCTGGCCGACTACACCGGCCGCGAAGACCGGGTCGCCGGCGAGGCCTTCGACCCCAGCCCGGAAAATATCGAACAGCGCCTGATTCGCTTCGAGCTGGCCAACGGCGCCCAGGTCGCCCTGCTGCCCAAACAGACCCGCGGCCAGCGGGTCTTCGGACGCATCACCATGCGCACGGGCAATCTCGAAAGCCTGAGCGGCCTGGGTCAGGTTCCGTCGATGACCGGCAGCATGCTCGGCCGCGGCACCGAGAACCTCACTCGCCAGCAGATCCGCGATTCCATCGACGAACTCCAGTCGTCGCTCAATGTCGGCGGCGGTGCCACCGTCGGCGCCAGCATGGAAACCCAGCGCGAACAGCTGCTGCCGCTGCTGGAGGTGGCCGAAGAAATGCTGATGCGTCCGGTCTTCCCGGAACGCGAGCTGGATGAACTCAAGCGCCAGCGGCTCAACGGCCTGGAACAGCAGCGCGACGATCCCGGCGCGGTCGCCGGACGTCTGCTCGGCCGGCACTTCAACACCGTCGACCCGGCGCATCCGGACTACGTGGCCGACTGGGACGAACAGGCCGCGCGCATCGAGGGCGTCGAGCGCGATCAGCTGGTTGATTTCCATCGATCGCACTATGGCTTCGGGCCGGGCACGACCATCAGCTTTGTCGGTGACTTCGACCCCGAAGAACTGCGCGCGGCGCTGGAATCGCGCTTCGGCGGCTGGACCGCCCGGACCCCGTTCGAGCGCATCGACCGCCAGCACCAGCCGATTGTGCCGATGGCGCTGAACGCCCAGCTCGACGACAAGGCCAACGCGGTCCTGGTCGGACGCACAACCTTCCCGCTGGACGATGAACATCCGGACTATCCGGCCCTCAGCCTGGCCGGCCACCTGATCGGCGGCGGTTTCCTGAGCTCGCGCCTGGCCACCCGCATCCGCGACCAGGAGGGCTTGAGCTACGGTGTCGGCGCCGGGTTCGGCGCTTCCAGCCTGGACGAAATCGCGAGCTTTCAGTCCTATGCGATGTTCGCGCCCGAGAATCGCGAGCGGCTGGTCGAGGTGATGTTCGAAGAGCTCGACCGGGTCGTGAGCGAAGGTTTCGAAGCCGAGGAAATCGAGGACGGCCGGCGCGGCTACCTGCAGCAGCGCGAGCTGCAGCGCAGCAACGACGGCAGCCTGGTCGGGATGCTCAATTCCAATCTGTATCTCGACCGCGACATGTTCCACCAGCAGCGCTTCGAACAGGCCCTGAAAGACCTCAGCGCCGACCAGGTCAATGCCGCGGTCCGCCGGCATTTCGATCCCGAGCGCATCACCACCGCAGTGGCGGGAGATTTCGCCGACCAGACCGGCGACTGACAGTCTTCCACGAGCCCCGGAGCCGCCTCCGGGGCCGTCTTCCGGCCGGTCTGCTATGCTTCGGCCATGATCGATCGCTCGCCTTTCTGGAAACGACCCGGCTGGATGCTTCTGCTGATCCTGCTGGCGGTTGCCGCCGGTGCCTGGCTGGCGCTGGATCGACCGATACCCGAAAGCTGGACCCACACCGAGAGCGAGCCGGTCCTGCAAATGCCCGGCTTTCTGCGCCGGCAAGACCCGGACCGACTGTTTTGCGCGGAATCTGCCGATACCGGCAACTGTCGCTGCATCACCGCCGACGGGGAGCGGCCCGAGATCGACCCGGCGGAGTGCCGCCGCCGCGCCCGGGCCTCCGAGACCCGAACCGGGGCGGACTAGGAAACCCGGCCGATTACTGCGGGTGGGACTAGGGCGGCCACAAGTGGCCCGCTAGCGCCTGAACCAGGCCGGCTCGGACCGGGCGCAGGCGATGAAGTGAGGGTTGAGCAGGGACTCGCGCGCGTTGTAGGTCAGCGGCTCGCCGGTCTCGACATTCAGCACCTGGCCTCCGGCTTCTTCGACCACCGCCTGGGCCGCACAGGTATCCCACTCGCTGGTCGGGCCGAGGCGCGGGTAGACGTCGGCGGTCCCGTCGGCCACCAGGCACAGCTTGAGCGATGATCCCATGACGACCAGTTCCGCGTCGCCCAGCGCTTCGACGAAGGCATCGACTTGCGGGGTGCCGTGCGATCGGCTGCCGACCACCTGCCAGGGCCGGTCTTGTCGTCCGTCGGCGACCTGAATCCGATCCAGTACCCCGCTGCCCACCTGCCGCCACGCACCTTCGTGGCGCGCGGCAAAGTACCATTTCTGCAGGGCCGGCGCATAGACCACGCCGAGCACCGGACGGTGGTCGCGCACCAGGGCGACGTTGACCGTGAACTCATCGTTGCGCTTGAGAAACTCGCGGGTACCGTCGAGCGGATCGACGACCCAGCACTCGGTCCAGTGCCGCCGCTCATGCCAGGGGGCCTGCTTCGACTCCTCCGACAGGATGGGAATGGCCGGTGTCAACTCCTGCAGACGGGCCACCAGCAATCGATTCGACGCCAGGTCAGCCGCCGTCAGCGGACTGTCATCCGCCTTGTTCTCGGTCGCGAAGCGATCCGGATCGGCGTAGATCTCGAGAATTTCGGCGCCCGCTTCGGCGACCGCCTCGCGAACCTGCTGCAGGGTTCTTTTCAGATCCATGGCGAATCAGAAATGGCCGGCCAGGCGCATATCCCGCAGCCGGCTTTCCGCCAGCCTGGCCAGGGTCGTGCCCGCGTGCTCACTGCGGACCTGTTCGAGCGCGGCGCGCGCCTCTGTCCACTGGCGCAGCTCGAAATGGCTGAATCCGACTTTCAGCAGCGCATCGCCGTCCTTGTTGCTGTCGGGATAGCGATCACGCAGCTGACCGAAAAAGCGCAGCGCGGTTTCGAAATCGCGGGTGACGTAGTAGGTCTCGGCCAGCCAGTACAGGGCATTGGGCGCGTAGCTCGATTCCCCAAAGCGATCCAGAAAGGTGGAAAAGCCCTCGGCCGCATCCGCGTAACGCTGTTCGCGCAGGGCGCGGAAGGCTCGGTCGTAGGCGGCCTGTTCCTCCTCGGTCGGCGTTCCCAGGTCACGCGGGGCCTCCGCCGTGCCGCCGGCCAGGGGTGCGACTTCCATTCCGGCCTCGATCGGCGCGCGAACGTCCGGCACGTCGGCAACGACCGGCGGCTCGGGGTCTGCCGAGCCGTCCCGATCCGACGCCGCCGGCTCGGGCCGATCATCTCCCACCGGCTCTGCCAGCGGAGATATCGCGGTGACCCCGTCCTGCCCCAACTGCTGGAGACGCTGATCGAGGTCGAGGTACTGATCGCGCTGGCGGCGGCGCAGGTTTTCCAGTTCGCGCTGCTGGGATTCGACCAGGCCTCGCAGCTCGCGCACCTCTTCCATCAGGGCCTGCATCTGGTAGACCAGATTGCTGCCTTCCTGGGCAGAAGCCGGGACGGCAAGGGCGGCGGCAACGCATGCCGCCGCCATCAGCCGCGAACCGGAACGTGGGAAGACCCTGAACATCAGCGAGCGGTGTAGACGATCTCCACCCGCCGGTTGCGCTGCCAGCAATCCTCGCTGCTGTCACGACAGACCGGGCGCTCCTCGCCGTAGCTGACCACCTCGATCTGGCGGCCCGCGACTCCGGCGGCCTGCAAAAGCTCTTCAACCGCGTTGCCCCTGCGCTCACCGAGGCCGAGGTTGTATTCGCGCGATCCGCGCTCGTCGGCATGACCTTCGAGAATCACCCGGGCGGTCGGATTGGCCTGAATGTAGGCGGCATGGGCGTCGATGATGGGACGGAACTGGGCGCGCACGTTGGACCGGTCGAACTCGAAATAAATCACGCGCTGGCTCAGCAGGCTGTCCGGGTTGTCCAGGTTGCGGGCATCGGTGAAGTCGCGCGGGTCGACGCGCTCGACTTCCTGTTCCACCGGCGGCGGCGGAGGCGGCGGCTCCGGTGCAGTCGGCTCTTCCCGGACGTCTCGTGCGCAGGCCGCCAGAAAGGCAGCCAGCATCACGAGGGCGACGAAACGAATTGCAGTCTTCATGAAACCTCCCGGATCCTGTCAATTGAGATGTTGGCGCTTGAAAATCAACGTAATATCGGTGACCAGGCCGGCTCGCGGACGTCGCCTTCACTATCGACCAGTCTCTGGCGAATGCGACCGTCGGCGGAAACCGCCGCCAGCACGCCGCGGCCGTTTTCGCGCGCGCCGTACAGCACCATGCTGCCGTTCGGGGCAAAGCTCGGAGACTCGTCCAGCCGGCCGTCTGATAATACACGCAAACGCTCGGTTTCGCGATCATGGATTGCGATGCGATAGTCGTTGTCGCCGTCGCTGTAGACCGTGGCCAGGAAGCGCTCTTCGAGCCCGATCGAGACCCGGGCGTTGTAGGTGCCTTCAAAGGTCACGCGCTCGACGTCATCGCCGTCGACGTCCATGACATAAATCTGGGGTCGACCCGCTCGGTCGGAAGTGAAGTAGATTCGTTCTCCGTCCGGCGACCAGGCCGGCTCGGTGCTGATCGACCAGTGCCGGGTCAGCTGCACCTGGCTGCCGCTGTCCAGATCGATG
>JAWLFD010000163.1:0-5603 GCA_041685745.1 Wenzhouxiangella sp. | reverse complement strand
CTGGAAGAACTCAAGCGCGCCGGGGCCTCCGCGGTCCTGGTCCTGCCCGTGGAGAAAATGCTCGCATGATGAAGATCGTCAACGCCGGCGACCTCGGCCGCGAGGCCCTGGCCGAGGTACTCGCCCGACCCGCCCTTGAATCCAACGCAGAACTGCGTCGGACCGTGGCCGACATCATTGCCGAAGTCCGCTCGCGCGGCGATGCGGCGCTCCTGGATTTCGGCCGGAAGTTCGACGGCCGCGCGCCGGTCAGCCTGCTTGCCACGCCGGAGGAGCTGGCCGCTGCCGGCGACGGCCTGGACCCGGAGTTGCTGGCCGCCATCGACACGGCCATCGACACCGTGGGCCGTTTCCACGCCGCCGGCAAGCCGGAGAACATCAGCGTCGAAACCGCCCCCGGCGTGACCTGCCAGGCCCGCTGGCAGGCGCTGGACCCGGTCGGACTGTACGTGCCGGCCGGCAGCGCGCCGCTGCCGTCCACGGCGATCATGCTTGCCGTCCCGGCCCGGCTGGCCGGCTGCCGGCGGATCGTGCTGGCCACGCCGCCCAACGCCGAAGGCCGCGCCGATGCCGCCGTACTGGCCATCGCCCATCGTCTCGGCATCGACACGGTGCTGGTCTCCGGCGGCGCGCAAGCCGTGGCCGCGATGGCCTACGGCACCGAAGCCGTGCCCCGGGTGGCCAAGATCTTCGGGCCGGGCAACCGCTTCGTGACCGAGGCCAAGCGCCAGGTCGCCGAAACCGCGGCCGGCGCGGCCCAGGATCTGCCGGCCGGCCCGTCGGAGGTGCTGGTCATCGCCGACGACTCGGCCAACCCGGATTTCGTAGCCATGGACCTGCTCTCGCAGTCCGAGCACGGGGTTGATTCCCAGGCCTTTCTGGTCACCGACAGCGCTTCGTTCGCCGCGGCCGTCGACCGCTCGCTGGAACGCCTGACCCCGACCCTGGCGCGGGCCGAGACCGCGCGGGTCGCCCTGGGCCACGGCGCCATCATCGTCGCCGAGGACCTCGACGAGGCCGTTGCCATCAGCAACGCGTACGCCCCGGAACACCTCATCATCAGCACCCGCGACCCGCACGCGCTTTGCGATGCCACCAGCTCGGCCGGCTCGGTGTTTCTCGGCCACTACACGCCCGAGTCGCTGGGCGATTACATCTCCGGCACCAATCACGTGCTGCCCACCGCCGGCTGGGCGCGCTCCATCGGCGGGCTGTCGATCACCGACTTCATGCGTCGCATGACCGTCCAGGAAGCCTCGCCGGAGGGATTGCGCCGGCTTGGCCCCCCGGGCGCCCGTCTGGCCGCGCACGAGGGTCTGGACGCCCACCGGCTGGCGATCACGATGCGCCTCGACGCGCTGGACAAAGAGAAATCGGCATGAACCCGGCGGCCCTGGCGCGTGCGGAAATCCGCGCCCTAGAACCCTACGCGTCGGCCCGGGCGCTGGCCGACAGCGCCGGCGTGCTGCTCAACGCCAACGAAAACCCCTACCCCCCGGCCGGCGACGGCGGTCTCCTGCTCAACCGCTACCCGGACCCGCAGCCGGCCGCGCTCAAGCGCCGCCTGGCCGAAGTCTACGGCGTCGACGAAAGCCGGCTGCTGATTACCCGCGGCAGCGACGAGGGCATCGACCTGCTGACCCGGGTTTTCTGCCGCGCCGGTTGCGATCGTGTCCTGGTCTGCCCGCCGTGTTTCGGCATGTACGCCTTGAGCGCCCGGGTCCAGAACGCCGAAGTGATCGCAGCGCCCCTGATCGAGGTCGACGGGGCCTGGCAGATCGATCGCCAGGCCATTGAGCAGGCACCCGCCTGCCGCTTGTATTTCCTGTGCTCGCCGAACAACCCCACCGGCAACCGGATCGAGCCCGACGTCGTGCTGGACCTGGCCCGCCGGGTGGTCGATCATGGCCTGGTCGTGATCGACGAGGCCTATATCGAGTTCTGCAATGATCCCTCGCTGGCCGAGCGGGTCGGCCGGCAGTCCAACCTGGTCGTGTTGCGCACCCTGTCCAAGGCCTACGCCCTGGCCGGCTGCCGGATCGGGGCGGTGATTGCCGATCCGGAGGTCATCGATCTGCTGCGCCGGATCATCGCGCCGTATCCGCTGCCCACGCCCTCGGTGGCCGCCGCGCTGGCCGCGCTGGGGCCCGCGGCGCTGGCCCGCCAGCAAGACCAGCTGGCCACCCTGGCGCGACTGAAAACCGGGCTGGTCAAGCAACTCGATCAGCATTCTGCGGTGCTTCAGGTCTGGCCCGGCGAGGCCAATTTCGTCCTGGTCCGGGTCGAGGATGGGCACAAGCTGGTGCGCGATGCCTTCGCCGCCGGCATGCGCCTGCGCGATCAGTCCGCCCAGCCGGGCTTGCGCAACTGCGTGCGCATCACCATCGGCAGCGAGACGGAGATGCAGGCCCTGGGCGATTTTCTGCGAGACTGGCAGCCATGACCCACCGCAAGATTCTCTTCGTCGACCGCGACGGCTGCCTGATCGAGGAACCGGCCGACGAGCAGGTCGATTCCTTCGACAAGTTCCGGCTGATGCCCGGCGTGATCCCGGCGCTGGTCTCGCTCCGGCAGGCCGGCTATCGCTTCGTCATGGTGAGCAACCAGGACGGCCTGGGCAGCGCATCCTTCCCGCAGGAAGACTTCGACGGCCCGCACCAGCTGCTGCTGCAGATCCTGTCTTCGCAGGGCATCGAATTCGACGCCGTCCACATCGATCCGAGCTTGCCCGAGGATCACTCGCCCAATCGCAAGCCCGGCGTGGGCATGCTGCTGGACTACCTGCGCGATCCCGCCCTGGACCGGACCCATTCGGCGGTGATCGGCGATCGAGAGACCGACCTGCAGCTGGCCGCCAACATGGGCCTGCGCGGTTTCCGGGTCGGCCCGGACGGGCACAGCTGGGCCGAGATCGCCCAGGGCCTGCTGAAAACGCCCAGAACCGGTCGGGTCGAGCGGCGCACCGCCGAGACGGGCATCCGGGTGGCGGTCAACCTCGACGCGCCCCGCCCGATCGCCATCGACACCGGCATCGGCTTTTTCGACCACATGCTCGAGCAGATCGCCGCCCACGGCGGCTTCAGCCTGGACCTGGCCTGCAGCGGCGATCTGCACGTCGACGAGCACCACACCGTCGAGGACTGCGCACTGGCGCTCGGCTCGGCGCTGGACCAGGCCTTGAGCGATCGCGCCGGCGTCGGCCGCTACGGCTTCGTGCTGCCCATGGACGAATCGCTGGCCAGGGTCAGCGTCGACCTGTCGGGCCGACCGGCCTTCGTCCTGCACGGACAGTTCCCGCGCGAGTCGGTCGGCGGGCTGCACACCGAAATGGTCGGCCACTTTTTCGCTTCGCTGGCCCAGACCCTGCGCTGCGCCATCCACATCGAACTGACCGGCGACAACACCCACCACATGGTCGAGGCCTGCTTCAAGGGAGTCGGCCGCGCGCTGCGCCCGGCCCTCGCGCGCGGCACCAGCGGCGGCATCCCGTCGACCAAGGGCATGCTCTAGCCGTCATGACCATCGCGGTGATCAACTCCGGCGGCGCCAACCTCGGCTCGGTGATTCATGCCCTGAACCGGCTTGGGGCGCAGAGCGTGCTGACGCGCGATGCGGCCCAAATCCGCTCGGCCTCCAGGGTCATCCTCCCGGGCGTGGGCGCGGCGGCCTGGGCGATGAACGCGCTGCGCGAAGCCGGCCTGGTCGAAGTGATCCGCGGCCTGACCCAGCCGGTGCTCGGCATATGCTTGGGTCTGCAGCTGATGTACCAGCGTTCCGAGGAAGGCGACGCCGACTGCCTGGGGCTGATTCCCGGCACCGTCGGCAAACTGGCAGTCGGCGCCGACCAGCGCCTGCCGCACATGGGCTGGAACCAGCTGGCCTGGGCCAACCCGAACGATCCGCTGGCGCGCGGGCTTTCGGGCGAGGAATGGTTCTATTTTGTCCACAGCTTTGCCGCGCCCATCGATCACGCCGCGGCCACCAGCGAGCACGGCCAGCGCTTTGCCGCCGTGGTCCGCCACGGCAACTTCGCCGCCTGCCAGTTTCATCCGGAAAAGTCGGCCGCCGCCGGCGCGCGGCTGCTGGCCAATTTTCTCGCCCAGTGACCGGCCCAGCAAAGGGAGACCGTCAACATGCTTCACGCACCAGCCATCTTCCCAACGACCGGGGGCAAGCCATGCAGCTGATCCCCGCCATCGACCTTCGTGACGGTCAGGTCGTGCGCCTGGCCCAGGGCGACTACGACCGCGAGACGCGCTACGACAATGATCCCGTGGCGCTGGCGGCCACCTACCAGGAGGCCGGCGCGGGGCTGATCCACATCGTCGACCTCGACAGCGCCCGGCACGGCGGCAACGCCAATCTGGACACCATCGCCCGAATCTGCGCCGGCGTTGAAATCGCCGTCCAGACCGGCGGCGGCGTGCGTTCGCGCGCCGATCTGGACGCGCGCCTGGATGCCGGCGCCCGGCGCGTGGTGATCGGCAGCCTGTGCGTGCGTGAGCCCGATCGGGTGGCCGACTGGCTGGGCGAGCTGGGTCCGGAAGCCATCGTCGCCGGCCTCGATGTGAGAATGGACGCCGACGGCGGCTGGCTGCCGAAAGCGGCCGGCTGGACCGAATCCGGAGACCTGGAATTGTTCGCCCTGGTCGAGCGCCTGCAGCGGGCCGGGCTGCGCCACCTGCTGTGCACCGATATCGAGCGCGACGGCATGTTCACCGGCCCCAGCGTGGAGCTCTACCAGGCCCTGGCCAGCCGTTTCCCGGCCCTGAAGATCCAGGCCTCGGGCGGGATCGGCGAGGAGGCCGACCTCCAGATCGCCGCCCGCACCGGCGTGGCCGGCTGCATCGTCGGCCGGGCGCTGCTGGAGGGACGCCTGCCGATGACGGCGATTCGGCGATGGTCGCGGTAAGGCTGATCCCCTGCCTGGACGTGCGCGACGGGCGCGTGGTCAAGGGCGTGCGCTTCCGCGACCATCGCGAGATGGGCGATATCGTCGCGCTGGCCCGACGCTACCGCGACGAGGGCGCCGACGAGCTGGTGTTCTACGACATCACCGCCTCCCCGCAGCGGCGCAGCGTCGAGGTCGAGTGGGTCGAGAAAGTGGCGGAAGCCATCGACATCCCGTTCTGCGTGGCCGGCGGCATCCGCGATGTCGCCACCGCGCGCGCCGTCCTGCACGCCGGCGCCGACAAGGTCTCGGTCAACTCCCCGGCGCTGGAACGCCCGGCCCTGATCTCGGAACTGGCCGAGGCGTTCGGCTCGCAGTGCGTGGTGGTGGGGGTGGACTCCATCCGCGAGGGCGAAACCCTGCGCGTGCGTCAGTACACCGGCGATCCCGACAACATGGTCGATCCCAGAAGAGACACCGAGCACTGGGTCGAGGAAGTCCAGCGCCTGGGCGCCGGCGAAATCGTGCTCAACTGCATGGACGCCGACGGCGTGCGTTCGGGCTACGACATCGACCAGCTCAGGCACATCCGGGCGCTGTGCCGGGTGCCGCTGATCGCCTCCGGCGGCGCCGGCGAGGAAGCGCACTTCCTGGAGGTTTTCGAGCAGGCCGACGTCGACGGCGCGCTGGCCGCGACGGTGTTCCATTCCGG
>JAWLFD010000162.1:0-5660 GCA_041685745.1 Wenzhouxiangella sp. | reverse complement strand
TGCCGGGCCAGCGCCCGGGCCTGTTCGTCGTCGCGTTCGCCGCCGGTTTCGATGAGGATGTGCGAGGCCTGGCGCGCTTCGGGCGTCAGGTAGCGCTGGCTGGCGGCCTCGTAGCGCTGGCGCAGTTCTTCCTCGTTGAGCACCAGGTCGCGGGTCAGCTCGGCGGTATCGACCTCGATGTAGCGGATGCTGACTTCCTCGGTGGTCAGGAAGTCGGACTGGTTGGCCTCGTAGTACTCGGCGATGGCCTCGTCGCTGACCTCGACCTGGTCGCGGAAGGGGGCGACCGGGACATCGACCAGGGTGATCCGGCGGGTCTCGTTTTGCAGGCTGAGCATGCGGTCGACTTCGGTCTCGGTGACCACGGTCGAAAACGACACCGTGCTCGGCAGCATGCGCGTGAGCAGGTCGTCGCGCAGTTCCTGCTCGAAGCCGCGCGCGCTGCGCCCGGACGCGCGCAGCGCCTGGCGATAGGCCTCGCTGTCGAAGCTGCCGTCGATCTGGAAGGCCGGGATCCGGGCGATGATGTCGCGCAGCATGGTGGCGCTGACGGTCAGGCCCATGGACTCGGCGTGGTGGCGCAGCAGGCGCTCGTCGATCATCTCCTCGAGGTGCTGACGCCGGGCAACCGGCTGGTTGGTGGCGATTTCGTCGTAGGCATCGCCCTGCTGCTCGCGCAACTCGGCGCGGTAGCGGGCGAAGCTGGACTGGAACTCGGTCGTGCTGATCTCTTCATCGCCCACGGTCGCCACGGCGTCCTGCGGGACCGAACCGACATAGCTTTCCATCCCGAAAAACAGGAACGGGACGGCCAGCAGGCCGAGGATGAAGATGGCAACAATGCCGGTAACGCGTTCGCGAATGGCCTGAAGCATGACGTATTAGAAAACCCTATTGCTCAAACAAACAGGGCGCCCCGGAGGCGCCCTGCAGCGTGGTGGCGGAGTGGACGGGACTCGAACCCGCGACCCCCGGCGTGACAGGCCGGTATTCTAACCAACTGAACTACCACTCCAAAAAACCTGGTGGGTGCTGACGGGCTCGAACCGCCGACCCTCGCCTTGTAAGGGCGATGCTCTCCCAGCTGAGCTAAGCACCCCGGGCAACAAGCCCGTTATTTTATCGCGTCCTTGAAGCCTTTACCAGCCTTGAAGGAGGGAGTTTTCGATGCCTTGATCTTGATCGTTTCGCCGGTGGCGGGATTGCGGCCGGTACGGGCGGCGCGTTCCTTGACCGAGAAGGTGCCGAAACCGACCAGCGAGACGCTGTCGCCGCCCTTCAGTGCCTTGGCGATGCTACCGGTGGTGGCATCCAGGGCGCGCTGCGCGTCGGCCTTGCTCAACCCCGAATCAGACGCGACCGCGTCAACCAATTCTGCTTTATTCATTCTGTCTAGCTCCAAGTTTCCAGTGAAAAGAAACCGCCCAGTCGGTCTGAAAGCGCTTCAGTACCGAAAGTCCCAGCGGGCGGCCAAACGTGCTTGTCCGATACTATCTCAGCCGAGTTCCGGCGGCAACTCGAAAACAAGCACAACGCGGGAGGATCAGCCGAATTGACATTATTTTAAACGCATTCCGGCCTCGGCTGGGGCTCAATGTGCCCGGATCGCGGTTTCACCGCTCTCGCCTTTGGATGCCGGCGCCGGGTCGTCGTCGGATCCGACTTCCGGCAGCCGCTCCAGGGCCAGCTCGAGGACCTCGTCGATCCACTGCACCGGGCGGATGTCCAGGCCCTTCTTGATCCGCTGCGGAATCTCGGCCAGGTCCTTTTCGTTTTCCTGCGGGATGAGCACCTGGCGAATGCCGCCCCTGAGGGCCGCGAGCAGTTTTTCCTTCAGCCCGCCGATCGGCAGCACCTTGCCGCGCAGGGTGATCTCGCCGGTCATGGCGACGTCGGCGCGCACCGGCACCCCGGTCAGCACCGAGACCAGCGCGGTGACCATGGCCACCCCGGCGCTCGGCCCGTCCTTGGGCGTGGCGCCTTCGGGGACGTGGATGTGGATGTCGCGGTTCTGGTGGAAATCCTCGGCGATGCCCAGCGCCTTGGCCCGCGAGCGGACCACCGACAGGCCGGCCTGCACCGATTCCTGCATGACGCTGCCGAGCTGGCCGGTGTGGGTCAGCTTGCCCTTGCCGGGCACGGCCGCGGCCTCGATCTGCAGCAGCTCGCCGCCGACCTCGGTCCAGGCCAGGCCGGTGACCTGGCCGATCTCGTTTTCTTCCTCGGCCCGGCCGTAGCGGAAGCGGCGCACGCCCAGGTACTTGTCGAGGTTGCGCACCGTGACCTGGCGCGAGGTCAGGTTCTTGTCCACGCTGAGTTCCTTGACCACCTTGCGGCAGATCTTGGCCAGTTCGCGCTCGAGGTTGCGCACCCCGGCCTCGCGGGTGTAGTAGCGGATGATGTCGGTGATCGCGCCTTCGCTGATCGAGATCTCGCCTTCCTTGAGCCCGTGCTGCTTGATCTGCTTGGCCAGCAGGTAGCGGGTGGCGATGTTGAGCTTTTCATCCTCGGTGTAGCCGGGGATGCGGATGATCTCCATCCGGTCGAGCAGCGCCGGCGGAATGTTGAGCGAGTTGGCGGTGGCCACGAACATCACTTCCGACAGGTCGAAATCGACTTCCAGGTAGTGATCGCCGAAGGTGTTGTTCTGCTCGGGGTCGAGCACCTCGAGCAGCGCCGAGGACGGATCGCCGCGGAAGTCCATCGACATCTTGTCGAGCTCGTCGAGCATGAACAGCGGGTTGCGGGTGCCGATCTTGCCGAGGTTCTGCAGCACCCGGCCGGGCATCGAACCGATGTAGGTGCGCCGGTGGCCGCGGATTTCGGCCTCGTCGCGCACCCCGCCCAGGCTCATGCGGATGAATTCGCGGTTGGTGGCGCGGGCGATCGAGCGCCCGAGCGAGGTCTTGCCCACGCCCGGCGGTCCGACCAGGCACAGGATCGGGCCTTTCAGCTTCTTGACCCGCTGCTGGACGGCGAGGTATTCGAGGATGCGCTCCTTGACCCGCTCCAGGCCGAAATGGTCGGCCTCGAGGATTTCCTCGGCGGCGCGGATGTCGTTGCGGATGCGGCTGCGCTTTTTCCACGGCATCATCAGCATCCAGTCGAGGTAGTTGCGCACCACCGTCGCCTCGGCCGACATCGGCGACATCATCTTGAGCTTGTTGAACTCGGTCTTGGCCTTTTCCATCGCCTCGGCCGGCATGCCGGATTTCTCGATCCTGGCTTCCAGGTCGCCGAGGTCGTTGCCCGACTCGTCGAGATCACCCAGCTCTTTCTGGATGGCCTTCATCTGCTCGTTGAGGTAGTACTCGCGCTGCGACTTCTCCATCTGGGTCTTGACCCGGCCGCGGATGCGCTTTTCGAGCTTGAGCACGTCGATTTCGCCTTCGACCAGCGCCATGAGGCGCTCCATGCGCTTGAGGATCGAGGCGGTCTCGAGGATCTGCTGCTTGTCTTCGATGCGAATGCCCAAGTGCGCGGCGATGGTGTCGGCCAGGCGGCTGGGATCCTCGATCCCGGCCAGCGTGGTCAGCAGCTCCGGCGGGATCTTGCGGCTGAGCTTGACGTACTGCTCGAACAGGCCCATCAGGCTGCGCATGGTGACTTCGAGGACGCGCTCGTCCTCGGCCTCGGCATGCTCGAGGTAGTGCCAGCGACCGGCCAGGTAGCCGTCGGGCTCGGACATCTCGTCGATGTGGACGCGCTCGACGCCTTCGACCAGCACCTTGGTGGTGCCGTCGGGCAGGCGCAGCATCTGCAGGATGGTCGCCAGGGTGCCGCAGTCGAACAGGTCCTCGGCTTCCGGCGACTCGGTTTCCGGGTTCTTCTGGGTGACCAGCAGGATCTGCTTGTCGACGTTCATGGTTTCTTCGAGCGCGCGGACCGAGCGCTCGCGGCCGACGAACAGCGGGATGACCATGTGGGGGAACACCACCACGTCGCGCAGGCTCAGGACCGGCGTCGGCTGGCGTGGGGTGATGTCTGAAGCGCTGGTTGCTTGGGTTGCCATAAATTCCTGGGTTACCGATGAAGAGGGGGGTGCTGGCCAAGAATATTGGCCTTGCCGGGCCCGGATTCAAGGCGTCAAGCCGAGTCCGGCCGATGAGTTCAAGGATAGCAAGGTGGTCCGGGCCGGCGTGAACAGCCGGCCACGGGCGTCAGGGACGCGTCAGTTCTCGGCCCCGGCGCGCTGCTTGCGGCTGCTTTCGTACATCAGGTAGGGCTCGGACTCGCCGTTGATGACGGCCTCGTCGACGACGACCTTGGAGACGTCTTCCATCGACGGCAGGTCGTACATGCTCTCCAGCAGCACGTTTTCGAGGATGGTGCGCAGGCCGCGGGCGCCGGTCTTGCGGGCCATGGCCTTGCGCGCGATCGCGTGGAGCGCGTCCTCGCGCACCTCGAGCTCGCAGCGGTCCATCTCGAACAGCTTCTGGAACTGCTTGACGACCGCGTTCCTCGGCTCGATGAGGATGCGCACCAGCGCCTCTTCGTCGAGCTCGCCCAGGGTCGCGATGACCGGCATGCGGCCGACGAATTCCGGGATCAGGCCGAAGCGGATGAGGTCTTCGGGCTCGACCCGGGCCAGCAGCTCGGACGAGGTGGTGCTTTCGGCCGACCGGACTTCGGCGCGGAACCCGATGCCGGCCGATTCGGAACGCGCCTGGATGACCTTGTCGAGCCCGGCGAAGGCGCCGCCGCAGATGAACAGGATGTTGCGCGTGTCGACCTGCAGGAACTCCTGCTGGGGATGCTTGCGCCCGCCCTGGGGCGGGACCGAGGCCGAGGTGCCCTCGATCAGCTTCAGCAGCGCCTGCTGCACGCCCTCGCCGGAGACGTCCCGGGTGATCGAGGGGTTTTCGGCCTTGCGCGAGATCTTGTCGATTTCGTCGATGTAGACGATGCCGCTCTGGGCCTTCTCGACGTCGTAGTCGCACTTCTGCAGCAGCTTCTGGATGATGTTCTCGACATCCTCGCCCACGTAGCCGGCTTCGGTCAGGGTGGTGGCGTCGGCGATGGTGAACGGCACGTTGAGCATGCGCGCCAGCGTTTCGGCCAGCAGCGTCTTGCCCGAACCGGTCGGCCCGATCAGCAGGATGTTGGACTTGTTGAGCTCGACCTCGTCGCTGTGCTTGTAGGACTCGAGGCGCTTGTAGTGGTTGTACACGGCCACCGACAGCACCTTCTTGGCCGGCTGCTGGCCGATGACGTAGTTGTCGAGAAAGGCGTGGATCTCGCGCGGGGTCGGCAACTCCTCGCGCTCGGCCAGGCTGGATTCTTCCAGCTCCTCGCGGATGATGTCGTTGCACAGCTCGACGCATTCGTCGCAGATGTAGACGCTGGGACCGGCAATGAGCTTGCGGACCTCGTGCTGGCTCTTGCCGCAGAAGGAACAGTAGAGAATCTTGCCGTCGCTGCTCGAATCGCTCATGGGACTGTCTGGGGTTTCCGCTGATTCGTTCGGTGAAACAGTGTACCCGAAAGCGCGAAAGCCGAGGAAAACGCGAGCGTTGCGCGGCCCGGGCCGGCCGGCCCGCGTTTACTCGGTCCCGGACCCGGGCGCCTGGCGCGATGTCAGCACTTCGTCGATCAGGCCGTACTCGCGCGCGTCGTCGCCGGACATGAACTTGTCGCGGTCGGTGTCGCGCTCGATGGTG
>JAWLFD010000161.1:0-5692 GCA_041685745.1 Wenzhouxiangella sp. | reverse complement strand
GCCAGTTCAGAACCGCTGCTGCCGGGTTATTGCGCATGGGCTCCATGATCACGTTCGTATCCAGCACGATCATGAGAAATCGGCCGGCTCAATGGGTGTAGAGTCGCGCGGGGTTTCCGGAAAGTCAGCCTGACGAGCACGGGCGAAGGCCGCAACGATATCGCCCAGCCGCTCCGGCGAACGGGTGGCCTCGTCCAGCAGGCGACGCGCGGCCTCCTCGGCACTCAGGCCATGTTCGGCGGCGTAAAGCCGGACACGGCGATGGATCTCTTCGGGCAGGTTGCGGACCGTCATGGTGGGCATGGTCCGTGTCTTGCAGCATCAGTCTGTGACTTTTTCAATCAAAGCTTCAGCATTCAATAAAGCCCTCTGCCGATCAACCAGCTCCCCATCACCGTTGAAAAACAAGAGATCAGCCGAGCGAGCCCGATATTGGTCTTTGAAATCATCCCTCGTAGGGTCTCCGGCCTTGACTACCAGAAAATTGGCTTGTTCGCCGATCATTTCTCGCGCTCTATTGATTTCGTTGGCTTGTTGGTTGCTGACCGCCAGGTTGAGGTCGTAAACAAAAACCACTGATTTCTGACCATTGCCGATTTTCTCGAGGTTCGTATCAATAGGTTCAGGCAGCAACGCAGCAGCCACAGTAATCAAGGCAATGACTGATACGACTATCCACAAATATTTGTTTTTCATTTCATTGTTCTCGTTGTTTGATTCGGTTGACCCAAATGGAAGCGTCAGGTATTCAGTAGCGGTCGATCGTGCGGCTGAGCGCCCGGGGTTCAGTGTCTCAGGCCGGGCGCTAGGCCCTTTTTAGCCGAAACTGCGGCGTCACGGCTGCTGAATTCGGTTCAGCGCCTCCAAGTTATCTGATGACGATGAATGATATCTTGGTTCGTCTACCGTCAATCTGCCAAGGCACCCTTGGGTTCATGTCTTGTATTGTGCAAAGCATCCAGGCAAAAGCCTCGCTGCAAGGCACAATACACTCGACCACTCAATCCAAAGCACTATCGTGAATTTCAAAAGCGATAACGAAGCCCCCGCCCATCCGGCGATCCTCGAGGCAATCGTCGAGGCCAACCGGGATTTCGCCACGGCCTACGCCGCCGACCGCTACAGCCGGCAGCTCGATGCGAGGTTCTCCGAGATCTTCGAGACCGAGTGCCACGTGCTGCCGATCGCCACCGGCACGGCCGCCAACAGCATTGTGCTGGGTGAAATGAGCCCGCCCTGGGGTGCGGTGATGTGCCACCGGGTCGCCCACATCCACTGCGACGAGGGCGGGGCGCCGGAGTTCTATACCCATGGCGCCAAGCTCGTGCCGCTGGACGGCGACAACGCCCGGCTGGATCCCGACACCCTGGGCCGGGCGATCGACTCGGCCGGGGCGCACGGCGTGCACAACTGCAAGCCGTCCGTGGTCTCGATCACCCAGGCGACCGAGTGCGGCACCAGCTACCGGCCCGAGCAGGTCCGCGCCCTGGCCGAGGTCGCCCACGCCCGCGACCTGCCGCTGCATATGGACGGCGCGCGCTTTGCCAACGCCGTGGCCTGGCTGGGCTGCACACCGGCCGAAATCACATGGCAAGTCGGGGTGGATGTGCTGTCGTTCGGCGCAACCAAGAACGGCGCGCTGACCGCCGAGGCCGTGGTCGTGTTCGGCCGGCCCGAATGGCTGGAAGGACTCGAGCGCCGGCGCAAGCGCGGCGGCCACTTGCTGTCGAAGATGCGCTACGTCTCGGCCCAGCTGCTGGCCATGCTGGACAACGCGCTCTGGTTGGAGATTGCCCGCACGGCCAACGCGCGGGCCGCCGAGCTGGCTGCAGGTATCGAGGCTTCAGGTGTGGCCGGACTGCAGTGGCCGGCGGAAGCCAACGAGGTCTTCATGCGCGCCGATCCGACCGTCCTGCAGGCCCTCAGGAATCAAGGCTTCGAGTTCCACATCTGGCCCGGCTACGACGACGTCGCCCGGCTGGTGTGCACGTTTGCCACGCCCGAGCAGCAGGTGCAGGATTTCCTGGACGCGCTCCGGCAGAACGAGGCGACCTAAAGGCGAGTCGCCACACCCGACGTCAACGGCAGTGGGTCACTCGTCGCGCTTCAGGTGCCGGCCCCCCGTCCAGCCGCCGCTGGCCAGCACCTCCTCGCCCAGGCGCCGCGGCGCGTCCTCGAGCTCGGTGGCCATGGAGTCGTTCCAGCGGTTGAGGAAACCGTACAGGCAGACGGCGGCCAGCAGCTCGACGATCTGGTCTTCGCTCCAGTGCGCTTTCAGGCGGGTCATCAGCGCCTCGTCGACTTCGTTCGGCACGGCACCGGCGGCCAGCGCGAAATCCAGCGCCGCGCGCTCGGCTTCCGAGTACAGCGGGCTGGTCTGGTATTCCCAGACTGCCTGAAGCTTTGCGTCCGGCACGCCGCTGATGCCGGCGGCCAGCAATGAATGGGCCTGGCAATACTGACAACCGGCCGAGCGGCTGGCGAAATGCGCCAGCAGGCGCTTGAAGCCGGGATCGACCCGGCCGCGCGGGTTCATCACCGCGGCGGTCAGCGCGCCGAAACCCTTGACGATCTCCGGGCAGCGCTGCATGGTCAGCAGGCTGTTGGGCACGAAACCCAGAATGTTTTCGAACTCGCGAAAGGTCTCGGCGAGTTCCGGTTGCGCTTCGGCCGGCAGCGGCTCGAGATGTGCCATGACCCTTCTCCTTTGAAATGACCCAGCATCCCGAGCATATAGGATGCCGCGCTTACCCAATGCGATAATCGACCCGACAATGGTGGACGGACGGATTCGCGATGGAATGGCTGAGCTGGGAACTGCTGAAGATACCGGGCTGGATCTTGGCCGTGCTGCTGATCGTCATCGGCCTGGCCGGCACCGTGCTGCCGGCCCTTCCTGGCGTGCCGATCATTCTGCTTGGCCTGTTGCTGATGGCCTGGATGGACGGTTTCATCGCCGTTTCCATCACGACCATGCTGTGGATGGGCGTGCTTGCCGTGCTGTCGGTGGTCATCGACTTCGTGGCCACCGCCGAGGGCGCGCGCCGCTTCGGCGCCGGTCGCCTGGCCATCCTGGGCGCCACCGTCGGTTTGCTGGTCGGACTGTTCTTCGGCTTGCCCGGCATCCTGTTCGGCCCCTTCCTCGGGGCGGTCGCAGGTCACCTGCTCGGCAAGGCCAACCTGGATGACTCGATGCGCGCCGGGGTGGGCGCCTCGATCGGGGTGGTGATCGGCACCGCGGCCAAGGTCGTCATCGGCGCGGTGATGCTGGTCTGGTTCGCCCTGGCCTGGTGGTTCTGAGCGACCCGAGCCGATGAACGAACCGGACCCGCAACGCTACCTCAAGGCCAAGGCGATCGCCGAGCAGCTGCTGGCCGTCGACCCCGCCCGGCGCGCGTCGACCATGACCGAGCTTTGCGGCCAGGACCCGGCCTTGCGCCGGGACGTCGAGTGGCTGCTGGAAGCGGCCGAAGACGATTCCGAAGACGACGCGCCCGAGCGCTTCCAGACGGCTGCCCGCAGCGCCCTCATGGCGGTGGCCCTGGAAGTGCCCATGCCGCGCAACTATCGACTGCTGGAGCGACTCGACGCCGGTGGGTCGGGCGTGGTCTACCTGGCCGAGCGGATCGATGGCACGGTGTCGCAGCGGGTCGCCCTGAAGCTGCTTTTGCCGGCCGAGGAGCTGACCCAGGCGCTGGCCGATCGCTTCGCCAATGAGCGCCAGGCGCTGGCCCGGCTCAGTCATCCCAATATCGCCCACCTGATCGACGGCGGTCTGACCGCCGAGGGACGACCCTTTCTGGCCACCGAATACGTGCCCGGCGAGCCGATCGATGCCTGGTGCGAAAAGCGCGACGCCGCGCTGGACCAGCGCCTGGGCCTGATGATCAGGGTCTGCGAAGCGGTCGACTACGCCCATCGCCACATGGTCATCCATCGCGACCTCAAGCCGTCGAACGTCCTGGTCACGGCCGAGGGCGAACCCAAGCTGCTGGATTTCGGCATCGCCCGAATGATCGACGACCGCCCGCAAGACGGGACTGATCCGGAAGGCCGTTTCATGACCCTCGCCTACGCCAGCCCCGAGCAGATCGCGGGCCAGTCGATGAGTGCGGCATCGGATGTCTATTCGCTGGGCGTGATCCTGCATGAACTGCTGACCGGGCGGCGGCCCGATGATGGGCACGAAAGCGGCAAGATAAGGCAAACGCGTCCGCTCTTGCGCAGCCGCTCCGGGACGGGTCAGGGCGCGCCGACAGCAAAGATTTCCCGGGACTTGGAGGCCATCGTCCGGAAGGCCCTGGCGCCGGCGCCGGACGATCGCTACCGGTCGGCCAGGGACCTGGCGGCGGATCTGGAGCGCCTGGGCCAGAAGCGCCCGGTGGCGGCGCGCGGCCGCGGCCGCGTCTATCGACTGGAACGCTTCCTGGCCCGCCACCAGCTCGGCGTCGCGCTTTCGGTCCTCGCGCTGGCATTTTCCGTTGCCTTCCTGGCCGAGCGCGAAAAACAGCTGCAGCGGATTTCCTGGGAACGCGATCGCGCCGAGGCCGTCACCGGCTTCATGAACGACGTGTTTTCCGGCGCCGACTCCCTGCCATCGCGCGGCAATACCGTGACCGTGCGCGAGATTCTCGATCGGGCAAGCGATCGGCTGGCGGCCGGCGAAGGGTTCAACCCGGCGGCCCTGGGCTCGATCCACCTGGCCCTTGGCCAGGCCTACAACGCGCTCGGACTCGGCCAGCAGGCCCTGCCGCTGCTTGTTCAGGCGCGCGACAACCTGTCCGACCGTTCCTCGTTGACCGAACGGGCGCGCATCGAGGCCCAGATCGCCGCCGCGCTCGACTCCGCCGGGCGCGCGGTGAAATCGATCGCCGCCGACAGCCGGGCGATTGCGCTACTCCGGCAAACCCCGGAAGCCGACAGCGACGAGGTCTTGCGGCTGCGCGTTCGCAAGCTGCGCAACCACGCCAACGTCAGGGATGTTCCGCTGGACCGAACCGTGGCCGAACTTGAATCCATCGCCTCCGGACTGGCGGCCCGCACGCCCCAGCCCCCCGAGCTGCTGTTCGAGACCCTCTCGGCGCTGGTGGCCGCCTATGTCTTCCAGGATCGCCCCGGGCGCGCGCTGCAGACGGCGCGCGAGGCCGAGCCGCTGGTGCGCCGGCTCTACGACGAAAACGATCCGCGTCGGCTGCGCGGCCAGCACGTGCACGCGACCGCGCTGATGCTGACCGATCCGGAGCTGGCCGTCGAACGCTTCGAGCAGCTGGTGTTGGACCACGAGCGCCTGGTCGGCCCCAGCCAGCGGGCGGCCAACACCCTGGGCAATCTCGGCGTGGCGCTGGCCCGCGCGAACCGCGACGCCGATGCGATCGCGGCGTTCCAGCGCGCGGCCGCGATGATTGAAAACGTGGCCGGTCGCGAGCACTACCTGTACCGGCTGTCGGTGTCGAACCGGGCCGCGCTGCACCTGCGCGTTGGCGAACCCGAAATCGCCGAAAACCTGATCCGCGCCCTGCTCGACGGCGCTGCCGGCCTGGGCGAACCGGGGGGCGGGATCGAGCTCACCTATCGCGCCTCGGCGCTGGACATTCTGGGCAGCGCCCTGGTTGCGCAGGATCGCCTCGACGAAGCCGCCGAGGTCTATCGCCAGGCCCTGGCACTGCTTCCTTCCGGGCCCGAGCAGGCCACC
>JAWLFD010000160.1:0-5697 GCA_041685745.1 Wenzhouxiangella sp. | reverse complement strand
CGACTTCACCACCTGCGACCCGGCCGACCCGGACTGGCAGCTCAAGGCCGGCCGGGTGCGGCTGGACCTGGACAAGGGCCAGGGCGTGGCCCGGCACGCCAGGCTGGAGTTCAAGGGCGTGCCGATCCTGTACTCGCCGTGGCTGAGTTTTCCGCTCAACGACGAGCGCCAGAGCGGATTTCTGTACCCGCAGATCGGCTTTTCCAGCGACGACGGATTCGATCTGCGCGCGCCCTGGTACTGGAACATCGCCCCGAACCAGGATGCGACCTTCACCCCGCGCTGGATTCAGGATCGCGGCACCATGCTGGCGACCGAATACCGGTTCCTGAGGGCCAGGCAGCGCGGCCAGCTGGATCTCGAAGTGCTGCCGTCGGACCGCCGTGCCGACCGCAACCGCTACTACGGCCGCCTCGACTACCGCGCTACCCTGGCGCCCGGCTGGTGGGCGAGCGTCGACGCGCAGCGGGTGTCGGACAACGACTACTTCGTCGACCTGGGCGGTGAACTGGAGGACTCGGCGGTGCAGTTTCTGCGCTCCAGCGCGCAGGTCCGCGGCAGTGGTCGGCTGTGGTCGCTATCGGTCCTGGCCGATACCTTCCAGGTGATCGACGAGGCGGTGGGTCCCGGCGCCGAACCCTATCGGCGGCTGCCGCGCGTGCGCGGCGCTTACGATCAACCGCTGCCCTGGAACATGGACTTCGACGTCGACGGCGAACTGGTCTATTTCGATCGCGACGCCGGGGTGACCGGCGCTCGCTTCGACCTGTACCCGAGAGTGCGCTGGAACTTTCTGCGCCCCGGCGGCTTCCTGCGTCCCGAGCTGGGTCTGCGCACGACCGCCTATACGCTAGCCGGGGCGGACGTCGACAGCGTGACCCGGACCACGCCGATTGCCAGCATCGACGGCGGGCTGGTGTTCGAGCGTTCGCTGGCTTCGGGCCGCCGGGTCCAGACCCTGGAGCCGCGGCTGTTCTATCTGTACGTGCCCGAGCGCGACCAGGACGAGATTCCGCGCTTCGATACCGCCGAGTTGACCTTCGGGTTCAGCCAGCTGTTTCACTACAATCGCTTCAGCGGCCCGGACCGCCAGGCCGACGCCAACCAGCTCACGCTGGCGCTGACCTCGCGCCTGATCGAGACCGCCGACGGTAGGTCGCCGCTGGATTTCAGCGTCGGCCAGATCGTGTATTTCAGCGATCTCGAGGTGCAACTCCCGGGGCAGCCGGTCGACGAGCGCTCGCGCTCGGCCACGGTTGCCGAGGTCAACTGGCGACCGGCCGAGCGACTGGCGCTGAGCGCCGGTCTGCAGTGGGACAGCGTCGAGAATGAAACCGAAGTGGCCCAGTTCGGTCTCAGTTATCGCGGCCGGAACGCGCGCCAGCTGGCGCTGGGTTATCGCTTCCGCCGCGACCGTCTTGACCAGGTCGATCTGCGGGCGCGCTACCCTGTGCGCTCCGACATGAATCTGATCGGGCGGATCAATTACTCGTTCGAGGAAAGCCAGACGCTGGAAGTGCTGGGCGGGATCGAATTCGAGAGCTGCTGCTGGGCGGTGCGGGTGACCGCGCGCGAGTTCATCCGCGACCGGGATGCCGAGACCCGCCGGGCGGTGTTTCTCGAGCTGCATCTGAAAGGGCTCGGCAGCCTCGGACGTCGCCCGTATCCGCTGTTTTCGGGCCAGCGCTAGATTTTTTTTTCAAACCATTGCAGGAACGCGAGATGGGAATGAACATGATTGCAAGACACACAGCCGTCGGGCTGGCTCTGATGCTACTGTTGCCGACCCTGGGCCTGGCCCAGCAGCTGCGCCAGGAGCTCGACGGGATCGTCGCCCTGGTCGAAGAGGACGTCATCCTCAGAAGCGAGCTCGATGCGGCCATTGCCACCATCGAAATGCAGGTGCAGGGCCGCGGCGAGAACCTGCCGCCGCGCCGGATTCTCGAAGAGCAGGTGCTTGATCGGCTGGTCATGACGCGACTCGAGGTCATCCGCGCCGAGGAGACCGGCATCCGCGCTTCGGACGCCAATGTCGACCAGGCCCTGCAGCAGGTCGCCCAGCAGAACGGGATCACGGTCGCCCAGCTGCGCCAGGCGATCGAGTCCGACGGCTATGATTTCGAGGAATTCCGGCGCCAGATCCGGGAGGAAATCCTGTCCTCCGAGCTGCGCCAGCGGGTGGCTGCGAGCATGGACGACATTACCGAGACCGAGGTCGACATCATGCTCGCCTCGGGCGGTGTCGGCGGGGCGGAATACAATCTTTCCCAGATACTGATCCAGCTGCCGGAAGGGGCCAGCGGCGCCGAGGCGCGGGCGGCCGAGGAGCGCGCCGAGGAGGTTCGGCAACAGGTACTCGACGGGATGGATTTCACCGAGGCCGCGATCAGTTTCTCCCAGGCACCGGATGCGCTGGAAGGCGGCAACGTCGGCTGGCGCCAGGTCAGCACGCTGCCGCCGGTGTTTGCCGAGGCCCTGGAACCGCTGGGTCCCGGCGAGATCACCGATCCGATCAGATCGCCCGGCGGCTACCTGCTGCTGCGGGTCAACGACGTGCGCGAGCGCTCGGAGGTGATCGTGCGCGAATACAAGGCCCATCACCTGATGATCGAGCCGACCGAAATCCTGTCGATGGAGCAGGCCGAAAGCCGCATTCGCGATCTGCACGAGCGCATCCGGGACGGAGAAGAGTTCGCCGAGCTGGCCCGGCGCTACTCCACCGATGACTCCTCGGCCAACCTCGGCGGTCTCCTGAACTGGTTCCCGGCCGGCCAGTACGGCCCGGATGTCCAGTCGGCGCTGGATGCGCTGGAGCCAGGAGAGCTCAGCGAGCCGTTCCGAACCGGGTCGGGCTGGCACATCGTGCGCCTGGACGAAACGCGCGAGGCCGACCGCACCGAAGAAGCATTGCGCAGCCAGGCGCGCGAGATGATCTTCCAGCAAAAGGCCGAGGAAGAAGTCGAGAGATTCCTGCGTCAGCTGCGCTCGGAGTCGTTCGTCGAAATCCGGCTCTGATGCCGAAGCGGCTGCTGCTGACCGCCGGCGAGCCGGCCGGTATCGGCCCGGAACTGGCCTGCCGGCTCGCCGCCGGTCAGCCCGATCTGGTCGTGGTGGCCGATCCGACGCTGCTGGCGGCGACGCTGGCCTGGCTCGGTGACGAGACCCCGGTCAGCGTCTTGGACTCTCTGGATGCTGCGGCGCCGCCGGACAGCCTGGCCTGCCTGCCGGTGGCGCTGGTCGCGCCCGCGGTTCCCGGGCGACTCGATACCGCCAACGCGGCCTACGTGATCGAAACCCTGCGCCTGGCCGCGCAGCACTGTCTTTCGCAGCAGGCGGCCGGGATGGTCACAGCGCCGGTCCACAAGGGCGTGATCAATGATGCCGGCATCGCCTTTTCCGGTCACACCGAGTTTCTCGCTGAGTGCGCCGGGGTCGACCGGGTGGTGATGATGCTGACGGCGGAAAACCTGCGCGTCGCGCTGGCCACCACCCACCTGCCGCTGGCCCGGGTTCCGGCCGCCATCACCGAGACCGACCTGACCCGCACCCTGCGCATCCTGCACGCCGATCTGCGCGCGCGCTTCAATATCGCCGAGCCCCGCATCCTGGTGCTGGGCCTGAATCCGCACGCCGGCGAAGGCGGTCACCTGGGCCGGGAAGAAATCGAGGTCATCGAGCCGGTGATCGGGCGTCTCAAGGCCGAGGGTTTGCGGCTCGACGGGCCGCTGCCGGCCGACACGGCGTTCTTGCCCGAGCGGCTGGAGAGCGCCGATGCCGTGCTGGCGATGTACCACGACCAGGGCCTGCCGGTGCTCAAGTACGCCGGCTTCGGGCGCGCGGTCAACGTCACCCTGGGGTTGCCGTTCGTGCGCACCTCGGTCGATCACGGCACCGCCCTGGACCTGGCCGGGACCGGGCGGGCCGAGACCGGCAGCCTGGCCGCGGCCATCGACATGGCCCGCCGGCTGTCCGGTCTGAGCGACTGAGCCGGGCCGTGCAGCCGCATCGTCCGCGCAAGCGTTTCGGCCAGCATTTCCTGGTTGATCGCCAGATCATCGAGCGCCTGGTGCGCGCCATTGCCCCGCGCCCGGGCGAGCGCCTGCTCGAGATCGGCCCCGGTGAGGGCGTGCTCACGCGGCCGCTGCTGGCGGCCGGGGCGGCGGTCACGGCGGTCGAGCTGGACCGCGACCTGGCCTCCTCCCTGGCCGATCGCCTGTGCCAGCCGCCGCGCCTGGACATCGTTCAGGGCGATATCCTGGCCACCGACGTCGCCGCCCTGGCCGGTGACCGGACGCTGCGGGTGGTCGGCAACCTGCCCTACAACATCTCCACCCCCATCCTGTTTCACCTGTTCGATCACCTGGCGGCGATCGGCGACATGCATTTCATGCTGCAAAAGGAAGTGGTCGATCGCCTGGTGGCCGGGCCGGGCAGCCGGGACTACGGGCGGCTTTCGGTGATGGCGGGATTTTTCTGCCGGATGGACTGGCTGTTCGACGTGCCGCCGGAGGCTTTCCGGCCGCCGCCGAAGGTGGTCTCGGCCATCGTGCGGCTGCGGCCGAAGCCGCTGTCGGAGCAGGATCGGCAGCGGCTGCCGGCGCTGGATGCGGTGGTGCGCCAGGCCTTCGGTCAGCGGCGCAAGACGCTGCGCAACAGCCTGCGCACGCTGCTTGATGAGGTCGCGATCGAGGCGACGGGCGTGGATCCGGGCACGCGCCCGGAGCGCCTGTCGCTGGATGAATTCCTGCGCCTGGCGGCTGCTACCACTCGATGATCTTCCAGTGGGCCGGGCGGACCGGCTCCATGTGCTCGTGGCGCGAGTCGAAGTTGCCGTCGCCGGTGGTGTCGATCAGGTAATACGGCGGGCCGACCTCGGGCACGATGCGAATCATGTAGACCATGCCGCCGATCGAGTACTCCTCGACGGTCCGGCCTTCCTCGCGTCGGATCACGACCTGTGGCTGGATCTGGTCATCCGGATCCTGAATCTTGGGCGGTAGCGGCTCGGGGATCGGCGGTGGCGGTGGCGCCGGCTCGTCCGGCGGATCCTGCGCCAGCAGCGGAGGCGTCAGCAGCATGATCAGAGCGGTCAGGGTGAGGCGAAACATGATGGCGATCCTCCAGGCTGCGCATTGACTTCGAGTCTAGCAGAGTGCATCGCCGAACCTTATGATGGAAGGCCGATCTGAATCGCCGCCACCCCACGCCCGCCATGTCCGAAAGCCCAGACCTTTGCCTGATCGACGGCTCGTCCTACCTCTACCGCGCGTTTCATGCGCTGCCGAGCCTGACCAACGCCGAGGGTCTGCCCACCGGCGCGATCTTCGGCGTGGCCAACATGATCCGGCGCCTGGTCGAGGAGCACGCGCCGAAGCGCGTTGCCGTGGTCTTCGATGCCCCGGGCCGCAACTTCCGCCACGAATTGCTGGAGGCCTACAAGGCCAACCGTCCGCCCATGCCCGACGAGCTCAGAATCCAGATCGAGCCGCTGCACGAGTTGATCGACGCGATGGGCATCCCGCGCGTGGTGGTGGCCGGCGTCGAGGCCGACGACGTCATCGCCAGCATGGTCGGCCAGGCCCGGAGCCAGGGCATGGAGGTCTTGATTTCGTCCGGCGACAAGGATCTCGCCCAGCTGGTCGGCGACGGCGTGGTGCTGGAAGACAGCATGCAGGGCAAGCGCTACGATCCGGCCGC
>JAWLFD010000159.1:0-5711 GCA_041685745.1 Wenzhouxiangella sp. | reverse complement strand
CGCGCCAGGCCAGGCGGTAGTAGCGCCCGACCACGGTTCCGACCCAGACCCGGCCCAGACGGTCTTCGGCGATGGTGTGGGCGCGATGATCCACGCCCTCGATCCTGCCCAGCGAGCGCCAGCCCTGGTCGGTTCGAATCAGCGCACCCAGGCCGGTCTCCAGCTCGGCATACACCGCATCGCGCAGGCGCGAGCGCACAAGGCCGTAGGAATAGGTATCGGCCAGCAGCAGTTCATGTTCGCTCAAGCCCGGACGGTCCAGGTCGGGGACGATCCGGTGGACGCCTTCGGAGCTGGCCACCAGCAGCGCGTCGCCGTCATCGAGGATTCCGAACGCTTCCAGGATCGGCGCGTCGATGGTATCGAGCCGGCTGGCATCGGTGCCGTCGGCAGCCAGCACGCTCAAGCCCGCGTCGCCGCCCACCAACCAGCGGCCCTGGAACGGGACCAGAGCATTGGTGGTCGCCAATCCGAAGTCGGCGTCATACACCCGCCGCCCGCCGAACAGATCGACCCTTGCGATCGCCCCGCCCTGGGCCAGCCACACGCCGTTTTCGTGGTCGATGATCAGGTCGTAAATGCTGTTGACGGCCAGGCCGTTGCGGTGCGTGATCTGCTCCAGCGCCTCGTCGTTCGGCCCGATGTGAAACAGCCCGGCCTGCTGGGTGGCCAGCAGGATGCCGCCGTCGGGCGCGGGAATGGCCTGGTAGGGCCAGGTGCCTGCCAGCTCGAAATTGGTTTCGATCGCCACCGGCGCGCCTTCGGACAGCCAGAACAGGCCATCATCGACGCTGCCCATCAGGATTCGCCCGTCAGGCCAGGAGGCGAGCATGCTCAGGCGCGGCCCCTCGGGCATCGACCAGCCGTCCTCGGGGGGCGGCGCCTGGCCGTCGGCGGGGAACTCGGTGTAATCGTGGAAGCGGTCGCGAACCAGCACCAGAAAGCGGTCCTGGTGATTGACGGTGATGCGAAACACCCCACCATCGCCCTGAACGACCTCAACCTCATCATCCTGCCAGCGGAACAGGTGGCGCAAGGCATGGAAATAGACCGCTTCACCGATCTGATGGAGACCGCGAATCTCGCCGAAATCGCGCAGTTCCTCGGGCAGTCGGTCGCTCAAGGAATGGTAGACCAGGCCGCCGTCCTCGCCTGGATCGAAGTAGCCGAACTCGTCCGATGAGCCGATCCAGATCCGTCCCGATGGATCGATCTCCATCACTCGGATGCGTCCGCGGTGACGCGAGCGGATCGCCTGCCACTTGGCCCCGTCGAAGATCACCAGCCCGTCGCCACCGCCGACCACGATGCGCTGATCCGGCGCCTGGCGCACCACCCAGTTGGTCAGATGGCCACCGTATTCGTCCATGCCGTAAGAGCGCACGGGTGGCTTGCCCGGCGGTGGCTTCTGGCCAAGGCAAGCGCCCGAAATCGCCAGAAGCAACAGGACACCCATCCAATGGCGAATCGTCATCACTCGCATTCCGGCCAGCCGAGCCAGAGTATACCCCTGGACCGAAAGCCGACCGATTCACGCCGGCCTGGCGTGCGATTTGCCTGCGTCGTTGAAGCGACTGCGCCTGAGCATCACTGCGCCTGGAAGCGATCCCTGAAAACCCCGATGACCGACTCGACGGTGCGCAGCGCCGAGATCGAGATTTCGTTGACCGCTGGAGAGTCGGTGGCGAAGTCCAGTTCCACCTCGGCGTCGGTATCGTCCAGGATGGTGCCGTCGGAGGCGAAATGCAGTCGGATCGTGCGTTGTTCGCCGACCTGGAAATCGCCGAAGTCACAGCTGATCTGGCGGCCGTCTGCGCTGATGTCGCAATTGCCTTCCGACGCGCCGGTAAAGGTCACGCCGGCACCTTCCACCCGACCTTCCATCGTGATCGCCCGGGCGATCAATCCGGCGCTGCCGTCGGGTTCAAGATTGCCGAGATCGACGTCGATGTAAAAGCCGTCACCCGCCGCCACGGGGGGCGGGGGTGTCTCGCCGTGTTCATCAGGCAGACCCACGCCAAGACTGACCAGGGCTTCGGGCTCGACGGTGATCGAGGTGCAGTCTTCGCGCGCCAGCTGGTCGGCGATGCACCAGGTCATCCGGTACGGTCCGACGCCGGTGTAGGTATGCTGCGCCACCGCGCGTCCGGGCCCGCGGCCCTGCGCCGGCTCGACCAGCAAGACGCCATCCAGCCGCGGCTGATCCTCGTCTTCCACGATCTCGCCCTGGATCTGCGCCGAACTGCCGTCGCCGGCGAGCAAGGTGGTCGAGTAGCTTTCGGCGCCGTCATCGACGAACTCGCCGGCGACGGTGACGGGGAAACCCAGCCCGATGCGTGCCGGCACGTGCAGCTGCGTAATCTGCGGCGGGTCGTCAACATAGGTGATCTCGATGACCACGTCGGCGGGCCGGGAATCATCGACGCCGTCGTTGGCGACAAACCGGAAGCGGTCCTCGCCGAAGTAATCGGGATCGGGGGTGTAGGTCAGCGTAGCCGTGGCGTTGTCGGCTGCTACTTGAGTCAACGTCCCGTGCTCAGGTTCGTCGACGATCCGATAGCTGAGCACGTCGAGCCCGTTGAAATCCAGGCCGATGATTCCATCGGGGTCGTCGGCGGTGAGCGTGATCTGCAGCGGCTGGTCTTCCGCCGTGACCACGGCCTGGTCCTGGGCGATCGGAGGGCGGAAGTTGCGGTTGACCTGGATGAATGCGGTACCCGCGTTGCTGTCGGCCAGTCCGTCGCTGGCGATGAATTCAAAGCTGTCGGTCTCGCTGTGGAAGTCGAAGTTCGAGACGTAGGTGACGGTGGCCGAATCGTCGCTTATGTCTTTAAGCGGCGAGGTCTCGAAGACGTGGAGGAAGGATTCCTCCTGATCCACGACGAAGAACTGGGTCGAGTTCACCGATACCGCTCGTACCGTGCCCAGGTTGCCGAGGACGAAGCCGGGCTGGTCACCCTGATTGATGCCGGTGCCGGTCGAGCGCGCCACGCCGCCGAAGCTGCCGTCGGTGGCGAAGCGCTGGACCCGCCCGCCGCTGTCCGGATCGCCCTCATCGGTGGCATACAGCACACCGTTCGGGTCAAGGGCGATGAACTCAAGTTGGGAGAACTGACCGTTTTCGCTGCCGGCCCAGCCGCCGGGGCTGACGCTGCAGGTGGCGTCCGTGCAGCTGTAGCCTTTGCTGATCTGCTGGTCTTCATCGCAGGCATTGTTGGTGCTGGTCTCGCACCGGCCCAACCAGCCAATATAGTCTCCGAGTACGACCTGACCATCAGCGTCGCGGGCCGAGGCGCTGAACTTGTGGATGCGGTCGGTGCAGGAGTCGGCGACGTAGAGGTTGCCGTCCGGGTCGAGGTCCATGGCAAAGCCGGTCCAGTCGTTGCCCCATGAACTGCTGGTGCACAGGAATTGCTCGCCCTGGTTCAAGGCGCCACGATACTGATCATTCATGTCGTTGTTGTCGATCGCAAGCCCATCGTTGAGGTCGTCCATCACGTCGAACACGAAAACCCGCCGGCGATCGGTAACAAAGAGCAGTCCCTGGCTCGTGTCGACCCGACCGTAGGACAGCGATTCGGCATTGACGAAATCAGACAGGCCAAGAGCCGGATTGCTGGCCGACGAGGATGTGATCCGCCAGGAGTCGCCACCGACCGCGGGATTGCCTGGATTGATGCTGTTCTGGCTTTGCGAGATCAACAGCGATGTACTACTGCCGCCGCCGTTGCGCCTGAGGGTGTAGTAGAAGCTGTCCCGGTCCACCACGAAGGTGTTGTTGCTGCCCCTGTAATCGACCTGGTCGAGATAATTGCCGTCGGCATCCCAGAACGAGATTCGCTTGTTCTGGCCAACGTTGCTGGGCCCGCAGCGGAAGAAAAAGTCGATCATCACGTACAGGCCTTCGTCGGAGACATGGACAAACAGGGGCCGATGAACCCAGTCGAGCGGGATCTTGTCGTTGTCCGGGCCGCCCAGAACCTGGCAGACGTTTTCATACAGCCAGGTGCGCTTGTTGGACGCTTCAAGAAATTCCTGGCCGTACGGGCCGGCCGGGTTGGTCCGGTAGTCCTCGATAAAGAACGGCAGCAAGGGCGCGACGAATTCACCGTTGGCCGGACGCCGGCTGATCCGAAACGACAGCGGATCGAAGCGGTCGTCGAGGAAATCACTGTCCTGGCCGCTCAGAACGATATCCACGGGTTCGGATGTCAGGGTCTCGGCGCTGACGTCGCTGACCTGGGGTGCGGTATTGGTGCCTTGCGCCTTGATGGTGATGAGCTGGTCGGCTTGCGATGCGTTGCCGGATTGATCGGTTGCCGTCCAGGTAATGGCCGAGCGCGAGTTGATCGGATAGAAAGCCGGGCCATTGTTTTCAATCGCGGGTGCCGGATCCGCCAGGTCAACGACCCGTGGCACGCCCAGCAAGACCTGATCCGCGTCTAGCCCCGATTGGGCCTCGATCACCCGGCCGGGCGGCGGCACCAGGATCGGCCCCTGGGTGTCTTCGACAGTCACCCGCTGAATGAGGCTGTCGCTGTTGCCGCCGCCGCCGGGCAGCGGGCCTGAATCGGACACCGTCCAGGTGATCCTGTTTTCGCCGAGGTTCAGCAACGGCGTCGCATCATTGCTCAAGGAAAAGGGCAGGCCGCATGGGTCGGAAGCGTCTATCGATGCCCTGAGCTGATCGGCCACGCGGGCGTAGCTCACGCCGCCGAAGTCGCTGGCCTCCAGCGAGATGAGCGGCTGGCTGGTCGAAATTTCCGGCGGCACTACCTTGTAGATCGTGACTTCCTGCTCGCGCTCGTGGGTGACGGTTGTTCGGGTGCCCAGGATGTCCAAGGCGCCATCGGCGATGACCCCGGCCTTGACAGCCAGGGTGACCATGCGGGCCTTGTTCTTATTCTTGAGGAACAGTCGCCGGGTGGCCGTTTTTCCCTGATTGGCCCAGGAAGTGCCGTAATAGCCCAGGTTGAAACCCAGCAATGCGGCGGGAATGATGATGTCGAATGCGTCGGAAATCTGCGTCTCTGCGCGCCATTTGACCGTGTGCCGACCGGCCGGAAACCGGACCTGCTGGGGAGACTGCCCGGGCGTGATGTGTTGATTGACGACGCTGACGTCGACGTCGGTATTGGCATGGACCACCTGAATCGACGGTCCTGACCGGGTCAACTCGCCCCAATGGGCGGGCACTTGCTCAAGGTTGAACAAGCCGAGCAGATTGCTGTAGCCGGCAGCCGATTGCGGAAGATCGAAATCGAAGGTGCAGCGGTCATCGGAATTCGGCTGGTCTGCCCAGTCGCCCGGGGTGACAAACACCGCGCGGACATCTTTCAGTCCGAGGTTGGTGCCGAAGGTCACCGCGCTGGCGGGGATGCTGATGAAAGGGTCGGGGACAAAGGAAACGGGAAGCGCCAGATTGTGCGCGCCGATCAGCGCGGCAATGCCGAGTTCAAGATCCTCGTTGTCGTCGGCAGCCACTGGCGGAGGCGTAAAGAAAATACCGGCCAGCAGCAGCGAGCTGGCCATGCGGGTCGATGCGGTCAGCCTGCCGTAAGTTCTACAACGCCGCGCCGCTTCCAGTGCTTTCCGATTTCTGCCGTGCACAAAATGTTCTCCCGTTTGGCTTGGGTAACACTGTGCCGGTTGCCAGACACGCAGACCATGCTCGCTGGTTGCAGATTCTTGCCTGCTGGTTGCAATCCGCT
>JAWLFD010000158.1:0-5715 GCA_041685745.1 Wenzhouxiangella sp. | reverse complement strand
TAGATCGCATCGGCGATCTCGATGGTGTCGCCGGCCAGCGCCGAGTCGATGGCCTGCTGAACCGTCGCGCAGGGATTGGCCGAAGCGAGACAGCTGTTGCCCCCGGCCTGGTCGTTGCCGGTCGTGCCGTCCACGAACCGTGTCGCGGCCTGTACCGGCAGTGCCATGGCACTCAAAAGGATCAGGATGAAAAAGATCTGAATTGACTTCAAGCGTTGCATCATCGGTTTTCTTCCCTGCAAGTGGTGACGAACTGGTTGGCTGGAGGATGCTCAAAAGATCCGGTCTGCATTTCTCCGGCATGGCTGAAACGAATCATCTGCCCGGTTATTCGGATTTGGCCGGGAAAAGGCGCCACCTGGAAATGGCGATGCGCGCCACTGAAAGACCAACCGCCAGTGCCGGTTGAAACGGGCACTGGCGGTGGGCGGGTCGAGCCTTTCCGCAGCGCTGCGCGGTATGAGGCTATTGCCAGTCGATGCGTCGAACGGTCGGGGCGAACACGTTATCGAGCAGCCAGAGGTTGTCGTCGGCGTCGAAGGTGATGGCGCCGGGCAGCAACAGGCTCCCGTCGCCGCCGGCGATGACCTGGCAACTGTCATCGACGATGTCGCAGCGCTTGACACTGCCGCCGGCCACGTCAATGCCCAGATCCGGCGCCACCGTGGCCAGGAAACCGTTTTTCTCGAACTCGACGACGTAGAGCTGATCGTCGGGTCCGAATTCCAGGTCGATGACCGAGTTCAGGCCGGTGACGACCCGGGTGCAATCGTCGGAAGGGCACCGGACGTTGCGGGAGTCCGGCTCGATTCGCCATACGCTCGACAGGCCCGGTGGCGTAGGCTCGCCGAGAAAGTTGTCGCCGACCGAACCACTCAGTTCCGAGACGTAGTAGGCGCCGTCCGGCCCTATCGCGACGGCGGTCGGGACGGGTTCGACCGGGCAGTCGGTGCTTTCGTTGAGCTCAAATTGCACCAGCCTTTCACCGGTCTCCGGATCGATCACGGGGTCGAGGGTCGCCACCACTTCGATGTTGCCGTTGCCGTCGGCGTGCAGCAGGGTGTTGCCGGCCGCATCGGCGATCAGCACTTCGTTGCCGGACAGGGCCGTGAGGTGATACGGGTTGGACTGCGGGCCGGCCGAGTATCCACCGGGAGGCTCGCAGTTGAAATCGACCCAGCCCGGCCTTTGTCCGGCAGCGTTGACCGGCCACTTGCCCAGCGTGAACGTTTCGATGTCGGCGGCGACCATGATCTCTTCTGCCGGACAACTTTTTCCAAGCCAGCGCAACAGCCAGCAATCCCTGAACGACCGTTCGGCACCGGGCCTGGCTCGCAGCAGCGCCGCGCCCACCGCCAGGTCCAGTCCGGAGCGGGCGGCAAAGAAGTTGCCGTTGCCGATCGGCGCCAGGCCGTTGATGAACGTCGGCTCGGTGCCCCCAAACGCGCCCGTACCCGTGACGACCGGCAGGGAAACGAGGTCGCGGACGCCACTGGCCCGGATTTCCCGGACGGTATCGAAATCGGCGATCAGGATGCTGCCGCCGGGGGTGGCGGCAATGTCGAAGGCCGGGCCGGCGAAACTAAACGTGTCCTCCGGGTCGGGGCCGTTGGCCAGTCCCAGTCCGCTGCTCAGGACCAGGCAAGATGCGATCCACTTGGCTTTTGCTTTCATGATGATCTCCGGAGTGTGCTTTGAATGAGCCTTCAACTTCGGCCATCCGGAGTCTGGAAGTCATGACGAAAAACCTACCGTTTGCTGATCATTTCCTGTGCGTCCCGAGTTGGCCGGCAATATCTCCGGAACCTGTCGCGAACTGCGGTTACTTCAGAAAGGTTTCGTAAGTCCACTGGCCGAAATTCTCGCCGAGCCAGTCGCCGATGTCGTTGCCCAGCGGTGTCCAGAGCCGCATCGGACTGTTTTCGAGCCGGTCGGTGAACTGCTGGAGGTTGCCCATGTTGAGCTTTCCGGTCCAGATCCATTGGCCGATGGTCTGAATGACCGTGTAATAGGCATCGACCCCCGCCTGGCTGGCGCCGACCGGATCGATGGCATTGAGAACGGCGAAAGCGGTTTCGACCTTGCTGTTCCCGGACATTCCCGGAAAGATCGCGTAACCGATCGACTGCACTGCGTTGAGGGCCCCCGCCCAGGGGATCGCCGTACTCATTGCTGCGCCCCAGATCTCGGCCATGCCTGCACCGATGCGGCCATTTTGAAAATGATTGAACGCCTCGACGGTCACGATCGCGATCCCCAGCACGTTCGCCGCCAGCCCGATCCTCTTCAGCGCCGCATCCAGACGCGGAGCATGGCCCATCCGGCGGGTGAACGCGATCAGTTCGTCAACGGTCAGGGTGCGGTGCAACGCGCGCATCCGGAATGTATTGGCGATGTTGCGCGCCGAGATGCCGGCCCTGCGCAAATTGGCCAGGCCCTGGACAAATTCCGTCGTGTACTGCACGACCCCCTGCGCATTGAGGATGTTCTTGAGGACGGCGACCTCGTTTTCGACCAGGTCGTCGAGCGCGGCCGAGGCGTGGTCCAGCCCGAGTTCACTGGCTTTTTCATACAGCGCTTCGAGCCTTGATAGCTGCAATTCGTCGAGACCTGCCGCGCGCGGATCCGGGCGTTCGTCGGCCTCGTCAGGGAGCGCCGGGGTACCGATCGACATCCGCGCCCAGACATTCGCCGATGCCGGATCGTTGAGGGCGCGGATGGTCTTGCCCGTGGGGTCGACGCGGCGATCCGGGCGCCGGAAATTGAGCACGCCGCTCTGAAAGTCGGCGATCATGGCTTCGGTCATCGGACCGGAGCGACCGTCCACCGCCAGCATCTTGCGCGGCGGATTCATCAGATCGTTCAGTCGGCGCTGGATGGCAGCGACGTCGGCGCGGTCGTTTCGTCCGCCCCGGCCGACGCTGCCCTTGATGTAAATCGAGCTGTGAATGGGCATGCTTGACTCGTTCTTTTTATGGGATTGAATCCTTAAATACGGAAAATGGGCCGGAAAGTGGCCAGTGCGGCAGGCGGTCGCCGGACTGGGCGATCGATGACGGCCGGGGCATCCCGAAGCCGTGATGGCGCCGGCCGCGCCGGTTGTTCCCTGCCCACCTGGCCCACTAGCAGGGTGTTTCGGGCTGTTGCACGATCAGCAGGATCAGTGCCGACATCGCCGCATAGGTGAAGGCGCCGTTGACCGCACCGGCCCCGGCTTCGGTCTGCCACATCTGCAGCCCGGCGCTGCCGCCGACCATGAACATGCCGAACCAAACGGCGATGGCCAGCCCGCAGGCGACGACGGCCATTTCCTTGGACTGGTGGAATGCCTCCGGGGACGCGCGTAGCTCGCGACTCATCCGCCATGCCCCGAACAGCCCCGTCAGGCCGACCAGCAACTCGATCAGGATAATCACTGCCAGCACTGCCCCGACAAGAACCGGCGCCTGGATGGACGGCAGCAGGCCGGCCGGATAGAGCTGGTGTCCGCTCTGGGACAGGGAGAACGCGACCGCCTGAAATGCCGCGTCCAGGTTGACGAGATTCTGCAGCGCATACAGCAGGCCCTGCAGCGCGACCAGAACGATCAGAACGACCTTCAACAAGCGCAGTTTCATGGTGTGCATTCCTCGATTGTCAGTCGTCGAACCGGCGCAGGCTGTGCGCGAGCCGAGCGACTCTGGCTTCAAGTTCCCGGCCTTGCTGCTCCGACAATGGTTCCGTGCCGCTGAGCCGTGCTGCGATCATCTGCAGCGAGTCTGGCCGGTGCCGCCCGTTCGGAAGATCGCTCAGCACGAGCGCTCGGATCAGGCGGCGGTCGGTGTCTTGACGATACAGGTAGTGGCCGTCGATGCGTCCAGCATACAGCGGCGGTTCGGTTTTTCCGAAGGCGGACGCAATCTCGACGGCCAGCCGCTCCGGGCGGGTTTCGGCGACGGAGCCGGCCGGCAGCGGCCGCAGCACGACCTCCAGGGTCCCCTGGCCCAGTTCGACCGGGTATTCCAGCCTGAATCGGCATTCCCCGGCCAGGCCTTGAACCGGTCTGACGTGGCCGCCCAGAAGACCACGTACCTGGGAAATCTCATGCTTTGTGCAGGCGTCGACTCTGGCGCCTTCGGAGTGAGAGTCACTGTCGCGGCCGCACCCTGCCAGCACAACAAGGAATCCCAGCAACACGAAGGCGTCTGATCGAATCGAATGCCTCGGCATGAGTTGAGTCCACAAAAGGCCTGAAACCCCAGCATGCCGCGTCGGCTGAAAAATCGCCTGACAGAAAACCGATGTTTTTCTGAGCCGGGCCTTTGCGGTAGGCTAGCCGAGTTCTTAGAGCATCCTGAACAGCGCAGAGTTGGCGATGACAAGCGGTCACGGATTCCTTCTGCATGAATGGCGCGTAGAGCCCGACCGGCATCGGCTGGTGGGCCCGGATGGCGAGATTCGTCTGACCCCCCGGACCATGGCCGTGCTCGTCTGCCTGGCCGAACACGCCGGAGACGTCGTCAGCCGGGATCAGTTCAGCGAGCGGGTCTGGGCACCGGCCGTGGTCAGTGACGACGCCCTGACCCGCTGCATTTCCGAACTGCGCCGAGCGATGGGCGATACGACCTCCTCACCACGCTTCATCGAAACCATCCCCAAGCGCGGTTACCGCCTGGTCGCGCCGGTTGAACCGGCAGACCCCGCCGGCGAACCGCACGAGGGGAGTCAGCGTGAGGACCGGACGACAAGCCCTGGTCGCCGCGCGACGTTGGGTCTTGCGGCCGCCATCGTGTTGATCCTGTTGGCCGTTTGGGGATGGTTTGGACGGGAAACGCACTCCACCTCGGACCCGCAATCGCCAGCCGGCATTGCGGTCATGCCGTTTCGAACCATCGGCAACGAGTCCGGCGTTCCGCTGGCCGAGGGCATGCATTTCGACCTGCTCAGCCGGCTGTCAGCGATTCCCTCGCTGCGCGTGATTTCCAGTAGTGGCGTAGCCCGCTACAGAGACGCCGAATGGAGTGCCGACGAGGTTGCACGGGAGTTGGCGGTGCAGTGGATTCTCGACGGGACGGTGCAACAGGATGGCGACCGGGTCCAGGTCAATGCGCAGCTGATCGATGTGACCAGCGATAGCCATCGCTGGGCGCGCACTTACCGCCGCGATCTGGGCGCCGGGCAATTGTTCGCCCTGCAGGGTGAGGTAATAGAGGATATCGCTCGAAGTCTGGCCGGGCAGTTCGAAGAGAATTCGCCGACCGATCCGGAGCGGGCGCCAACCCAGAGCCTGGAAGCCTACACCCTGTTTACCCGCGCTCGCACCATGCTGGCCCGACGCAGCGAGGTGGACATGCGCAGGGCGGCCGAACTGTTCGAGTCGGCGATCGAACTCGACCCGAACTATGCCCCGGCGCTGGCCGCGCTGGCCGATACCCAGATGCTGCTGGCCTATTACGACTACGGACCCGGCGAGGAATTGATCGCGAGTGCCCGGACCAATGCCATGCGGGCGCTGGAAATCGATCCGCGGCTGGCGCGCGGACACGTTGTTGTGGGTCTGGCTCGATTGCTCGGCGAACGGGACGGGCCGGGCGCGCTTCTTGCGCTGGAAACAGCCTACCGCCTGGACAACGGATTCACCGGCTGGCTGGGCTGGACGCAGGCGGTCCTGGGTGACCTGGATTCGGCGCTCGAAAACGCCTCGGCCACGCTTCAGGTCAATCCACACGCGCCCGG
>JAWLFD010000157.1:0-5726 GCA_041685745.1 Wenzhouxiangella sp. | reverse complement strand
CATTTCGATTCGCGACGATGGCAATCCGATTATTAGTTATCGGGATATAACCAACCAGAACCTAAAGGTCTTCCGTTGCGCCAATGCCGCTTGCTCGTCAGGCGCTGCGCGCACCCTCGACAGCGACGGCGATGTCGGGACGGACACCTCTATTTCCATTCGCGACGATGGCAACCCGATCATCAGTTATAGGGATAACACCAACAATAACTTCAAGATATTCCGTTGCGCCAATCCCGCCTGCTCCTCGGGCACCGCGCGCACTCTCGACAGCGACGGCAATGTCGGGTTCGAGACCTCCATCGCCATCCGCGACGATGGCAATCCGATCATCAGTTATCGAGATAGCACCAACGACAACCTCAAGGTTTTCAGTTGCGGTGACCCGCAATGTGCGCAATGAAGCGGACCGGCAAGGCCACCGACTGTCCAAAGCCCCGACTCGCGGAGAGCCAACAATGGCAGTGCGAACAAAAATCAACGTAATCACCGGCGCGCTGCTCCTGGCAGCCGCCGGCGCCCTTGCCGCCGCCGAAAGCTGCGGCGGCGACTTCTGCATCGACCGTTTCACCATCGCCGCCGGCGGCGAGCTCCTGTCCGATGACGGCCAGAGCCCGCCGCAGTGGCAACTGTCGGGAACGATCGGTCAGTGGGAGGCCACCTCGGCCCGCGAACTGTCCGGGGCCGATTGGCGCCTGACCGGCGGCTTCTGGGGCTTCAGCCTGCAGGAACTCAGCGACCTCCTGTTCCGCGACCGGTTCGAGGAAGACCAGTAAAACCCACCGTTTAGGCGGGCGGATCGTCCTCGAAATCGGCCAGCTCCACCCGTAGCCAGGCCCTGGCGTGCAGCACATCGCGCACCACCGTGCGGGTAGAGATGACCAGCCTTCATGCCTTCACTACAGGAGGTTCGGAAACCCGGCCATCCCGGGCGAAGCCGGGTCCACAGTTCGGCGTGCTAGACTCCGATTCTTGCTTTATGGATCGGTGGATAGCATGTCGGACGCAACCCGCCCGGGGCGGTTGACGCGCGCGCGGCGGGACTTGATCGATCGCCTGGTCGATCAGTTGCTCGACGCCGATGCCGAAACCCGGGATCGCTGGCTCGCCGAACTGAATCAGCGGGCTCCGCGCGTCGCTTCCTGGGTCGCCCGCCTGCTGGCGGCCAGTCGAGAACCGACCCGCTTTCTCCAGACCCTTTTCGAGCGGGCCGGCAACGCCATTGCAGACGACGCGCATCCGGCCGAAGTGCAGCTGCCCCCCGGAACCCGCCTGGGCGCCTGGAGGCTGATCGAACCGATCGGCGCGGGCGGCATGGGTACGGTGTATCGGGCCGAGCGCGCCGACGGCGCGTTCGTCATGCAGGCGGCCGTGAAATTGATCCGACTGAATCGGCCCGGCCTCAACGAGCGCCTGGAAAGCGAGCGCCGCCTGCTGGCCCGGCTGGACCATCGCCATATCGCCCGCCTGCTGGACGGAGGCGCGAGCGACGAAGGTCTGGCGTACCTGGTCATGGAGTGGGTCAGCGGCGAGGACCTGGACCGGTTCGTGCAGCGCGTCGACCCGGCGCTTTCGGTCCGGCTCGATCTGTTCGAGCAGATTGCCGAAGCCGTTGCTCATGCCCATCAGCGGCAAGTTGTTCATGGCGACCTGAAACCGGCCAATGTGCGTGTCACCGACCGCGACAAGGCGCGTCTGCTCGATTTCGGCGTGGCCCGACTCGTCGAGAAAGAAGATTCCGCAGTCGACGACCCGGGACGGGCACTCACTCCGGCCTACAGCGCCCCGGAACAGCTCAACGGGGAGGCCGCGACAACGCTGTCGGATGTCTGGGCGCTGGGCACGCTTCTGCGCTGGTTGCTGGGCGCAACCGCGAGCGGTGATGCGCCCGCAGCATCCGGAGCTGACCGCTTGCCCCGGCAGATTCCCCGGCGCGCGGATCTCGAAGCCATTTTGGCACGCGCCCGCGCCCATGCGCCGGAGGCCCGGTATGAAGGCGTGGTCCAGTTTCTCGAGGACGTGCGGCGCTACCGGACGTGCCGGGCCGTTCAGGCCCGCGGCCCAACGGGTCGCCACGTCGCCGTTCGTTTCATTCAGCGCCATCGCCTCCTGGCAACCGCCGGCATGGCCGCCATGCTCGCAATCGGCCTGGGGTTGGCCGGCGCGCTATGGCAAGCCCACGTGGCCGGAACGGAACGCGACCGGGCCCAACTCGAGGCAGCAAAATCTCGTGAAGTCAGCGATTTTCTGGTTGGATTGTTCGATCATGCCGATCCGGGAACGTCTCTGGGCAAGGAGATCACGGCACGCCAAATACTGGAAACCGGGATCGCGCAAGCCGAGCGGCTGCACGCGCAGCCGCTGGTCCAGGCCGGGATGTACCAGGTCCTGGCCCGGGTGGAAATGAACCTGGGCGACTACGACAGTGCTCAGCGCTTGGCCGGTTCGGCCCTGGCAATCTACGAATCGGATCTGGGGCACCAGGGACCTGAGGTGGCCGCCACCCGGGTCCGGCTCGGTGACATCGATCTGCAACAGGGCCAATCCGAACAAGCAGCCAGCCAATATCAACGTGCCATCGCGTTGCTGGAAAATGTCGAATCCACGCTGGGGGTCCAGGCGCTGAACGGACTCGGCGGGGCTCGGGTCCAGGCCGGCGATCGGTTGGCCGAGGGTATCGCGACCCTGGAGCGAGCCTTCGACATCGTCCAGCGCATCGAGCCGAAAAGCCCGCTCGCTGCCTCCGTGGCCAACAACCTGGGCGCCGCTGCCTATTACGACGGTCGTTACGACGATGCCATCGAGCAGTTCCAGAACGGATCGACCTGGTTGGCCGATCACTTCGGAGCGGACCATCCGCAGGTTCTGTTCGGCCGGACCAATCTGGCCTGGCTGCTGACCGAACAAGCCCGCTACGCCGAGGCCGAGGAGATGCTGATCGATCTGCTCGACGCGCAGGAACGAGTGCTCGGCCCGCACCATCCGCACCGGGCGGCCAACCTGCACTCGATGGGATCGTTGCTCTGGCGACAGGGAAAAACCGACCAGGCGATCGAATGGTGGGAACGCGCGCTGGACGCGCGAATTTCAGCCTTCGGAGCAAAGCATCCCGATGTGGCGGGGACTCAGAACGCACTGGCGCTGGCGTTGGCCAGCCAGGGCAAGCTGTTGCGCGCCGAGTCGCTGTACGAGACCGCCCTGACGACCCTTCGAGATCCGGAGGTGGCAACCACCATTCGGGTGCCGGCGATCCTGTCGAATCTGGCCGACCTGCGGATCGCTCAGCATCGATACGAAGAAGCGATGCTTTTGCACCAGGAAGCGCTGGAGCTGCGCGTGGAACTGCTCGGCAAACAACATCCTCAGATCGGCATGTCCCAGCGCAAGATCGCCCAGCTGCACCTGCGCACTGAAGCGCGAGCGCTGGCTCGCACGTGGGCCGAATCCAGCCTCGCTACCCTGACCGCGGCCTTTGGCGATTCTTCTCATCCCGAAATTGCCGAAACCGAGGCGCTGCTCGAGCAAATCGACGCCGCAATCCAGGCGATCGATTAACGGCGTCCGGGGCGCGGTCGGCTGAACACAAAATTTGATCACACCCGACTGCTGTTCCGCGACCGGTTCGAGGAAGACGAGTAAAACCCACCGTTTAGGCGGGCGGGTCGTCCTCGAAATCGGCCAGCTCCACCCGTAGCCAGGCCCTGGCGCGCTGGAGATCGCGCACCACCGTGCGTGTAGAGATGCCCAGCATTTCGGCGATTTCTTCCACGGTGTAGCCGGCGTACAGCTGGGCCGCGGCGACCTCGGCCATGCGTCGATCGCGCTCGAACAGGGCCGTGAGCACTTCCTCGACCGCCATGATCCGGTCGAGATCCTCCGCGGCCAGACCGTACTGATCTTCCTCGTAGGTCATGCGCACCTGGTCGCCGCCGCGCTTGGCGGCCAGACGCTTGCGGATGTAGTCGAGGATCAGCTGGCGCATGACGCAGGCGACCAGCCGCTGAAAATGCAGCTTGCCTTCGATCCCGTGACCGAGGTTGCCTCTGAGCTTCAGAAAGGCTTCATGGACCAGCGCGGTGGTCTGCATCGTCGGACCGGCGCCAAGACGCCGGCGCTGGGCATGACCGATGCGGCGCATGTCGTCGTAGACCAGCGGCATCAGCTGGTCGAACAGTTCGGGCGTCGACTTGATCTCGTCGAGCAGCTGGGTCACTTCCGATGGCGCGACTGGCTTGTAGTGTTCATCTTCCGGCACGTTTCCTCCCGTGGTTTTGCCCGTGCACTCAGGTCTGATCAAGCCGCGAGAGCCAGCGCTCGCGCGCGGCCTCATCGCGATCCAGCAACCGATCCACCAGACGGTCGAGCAGATCGCTACGCGCGCGGGTCAAACAACTTCTAAATACAGGCTTCGTCACGGATTCACTCTGGATTGAAGACCATGCCGGCACCTTACTACAGGGTCTGAAGCTCCGGGGTCTCGTCAGGGCCGGGCGGTTTCAGGCTTGCAGGAAAGCACTCAGCGCGCTACGCTACGCACTTATCTTTTCATCGCGATAGAAGGATAAGCTCATCAATCTCGAGCTGATCAACCGCCACTGCACGCTGCTGGCCGACGCCACTCGACTGCGCCTGCTGGCCCTGCTGGAGGGCGAGGAACTGACCGTCGCCGAGCTGGCCCACGCCACCCGGCTGGCCCAGCCACGGGTCTCCACGCACCTGGCGCGCCTGCGGGAGGCGGGCCTGGTGGCCGACCGGCGGGACGGCGTCTCGGTCTATTACCGCCTGGCAGCGGTGGCAGACCAGCCCGAGCTGCACCGGCTGTGGCAGCTGTTTCGGACCGAACTCGACGACGCCCTGATCAGCGAGGACGCCGAGCGCCTGCCCGACGTGCTGCTGCAGCGCGGCAGCGGCCGCAGCTGGCCGGACGCGGTGGCCGGTGACATGGACCGGCGCTACTCGCCGGGGCGCAGCTGGGAAGCCACCGCGCGGGCGCTGGTTCAGCTGCTGACACCCGGCCGGGTGCTCGACATCGCCTCCGGCGACGGCGTCATGGGCGAACTGCTGGCCGGACGCGCCGAGCGCATCGACTGCATCGACGTGTCGGAAAAAGTCGTCGCGGCCGGCCGCGAACGCGTGGCCGGACTGGACCACGTTCACTTTCATCGCGGCGACATGCACGCCCTGCCCTTCGCCGATCGATCGTTCGACACCGTGCTGCTGCTGCATGCCCTGACCTACAGCCATCAGCCGCAGCTTGCGCTGAGCGAAGCCGGGCGGGTGCTCGCCGACGAGGGCAAGCTGCTGGTCGCCACCCTGCACCAGCACCGCTACCCCGAACCGGTGCGCGCCTACGGTCACGTCAATACCGGTTTTCGCCCGCAGCAGCTCAAGGCCATGGTTGACGAGACCGGCCTGGCGACCGGGTTTTGCGACATCACCTCGGTCGAGCGGCGCGCCCCGCACTTCAAGATCATCACTCTTCTGGCAGACAAATCATGACGCTGAACTGGTACGACCCCGAACGCGTGAATCAACTTCAGTCCGCCCTGGCCGAGCGCATCCTGCTGCTCGACGGTGCCATGGGCACCATGATCCAGAATGCCGGCCTGGCCGAATCCGACTACCGTGGCGAGCGGTTTTCCGACCACCCCGACGACCTGAAAGGCAACAACGACCTGCTGACCCTGACCCGGCCGGAGTTGATCGCCGATATCCATCGGCAGTTC
>JAWLFD010000156.1:0-5749 GCA_041685745.1 Wenzhouxiangella sp. | reverse complement strand
GCCTGGGCAGCGCAGTTTCATCACTACTGGCTCAAAAGCCGAACGCTGGGCGAGACCGGCAGCCTCAACGACTTCAGTTTCGAGGCCACGCTGGCCCGGTCCGGCCGCTTCGGCATGACCGGCCAACCCCATCCGAACTACGCCTATCATTTCGACGCCGGACTCTACGCCCGGCTGCTGCGCCGCTACAGCGAAGCGCGCGGCGTGCGCCGGACCGAGGGCAAGGTGGTCGACGTCCAGCGCCACGGCGAAAGCGGGCTGATCGAGTCGGTGAGGCTGGCCTCCGGCCAGGTCGTGGCCGGCGATTTCTTCATCGACTGCAGCGGTTTTCGCGGCCTGCTCATCGAGCAGACCCTGGCCACCGGCTGGGAGGACTGGTCGCAGTGGCTGCGCTCGGACTCCGCCGTGGCCGTCCAGAGCGAATCGGTCGCCGCGCCCATCCCGTATACCCGCGCCACCGCGCGCAGCGCCGGCTGGCAGTGGAAGATCCCGCTGCAGCATCGGGTCGGCAACGGTATCGTGTTCAGCTCACGCTACATGAGCGAAGACCAGGCCACCAGGCTGCTGCTCGACAACATCGACGGCAAGCCGATCACCGAGCCGCGCCGGATCCGTTTTCGCACCGGCCGGCGACTGCGCCAGTGGCACGGCAACTGCCTGGCCCTCGGCCTTGCCAGCGGCTTCCTCGAGCCGCTGGAATCGACCAGCATCCACATGATCCACAACAGCCTGATCCGCTTCATCAAGCTGTTCCCCGCCGGCCGGATCGAGCCGGCCGAAGTCGATCAGTTCAACCGCGACGTCCAGCTCGAAGCCGAGTACATCCGCGACTTCATCATCCTGCACTACCACGTCAACCGGCGCACCGATTCGGACTTCTGGGTCGACTGCCGCACGATGTCGGTCCCGGACACGCTCGCCCACAAGATCGAGCTGTTTGCCAGCAACGCCCGCGTCTTCCGCGACCAGTACGAACTGTTCGCCGAGCAGTCCTGGGTGGCGGTCATGACCGGGCAGGGCATCGAGCCGGCCGGTTTTCATCCCTTCGTCAACAACCTGTCGGACCCTGAGCTGATGCAACTGATGACCGAAACCCGATCGAGGATCGCCGCTCACGTGCGTCGCCAGCCGACCCATCAGGACTACCTGGCCGGCCTGAAATCGCCGCCGGCGCGGGTTGGCGAGCAGGCCCGATGAGCACCGCGACCGCCAACCTGCTGGTGATCTTCGGCGCTACCGGCGACCTGGCCCAGCGCATGCTGCTGCCGGCCCTGCTCGGGCTGGAGGCCGACGATCTGCTGCCCGGGCCGCTGCGCATCCTGTGTTGCGCGCGCAGCGAGTACGACAGCGAGGGTTTCCGCCAGCATGCGGCGCAGTCGCTGCGCGGCGGCGACCAGGCCGACGAGGCCGTCATCACCCGTCTGCTCGAACGGATGGAATACCTGAGCGTCGATCTCAGCCAGGCCGAGGCCTTCGAGCGCCTGGCCGAGTCCGTCCGGCGCCTGCGCGACGGCAATGTCCTGTATCACCTGTCGACTGCACCGAGCTGGTACGTCACCATCTGCGACGGGCTGCAGCGCTGCGGCCTGATCGACGAAGAGTGCCGGGTCATGCTGGAAAAGCCGATCGGGCACGACCTGCCCAGCTCAAGTGAAATCAACGACGGCACCGGCCGGGTTTTTGCCGAAGACCAGATCTACCGGGTCGATCATTACCTGGGCAAGGACGGGGTCCAGAACCTGCTCGCGCTGCGCTTCGGCAACGCCCTGCTCGAGCCGCTGTGGAACGCCCAGCACATCGAACAGGTCCAGATCACGGTGGCAGAAACCGTCGGCCTGGAAGGCCGCGCCGGCTATTACGACCACTACGGCGCCATGCGCGACATGATCCAGAACCACCTGCTGCAGCTGCTTTGCCTGACGGCGATGGAGCCGCCGTCGCAGTTCGATCCCTCGGCCGTGCGCAACGAAAAGATCAAGGTCGTGCAGTCGCTGCGACCCATCGGCGAACGCGAGGTGGCCGGGCACAGCGTGGCCGGGCAGTACACCGCCGGGGCCATCGACGGCCAGGCGGTGCGCGGCTACAGCGAGGAAACGGGTCACGAGTCGCGCACCGAAACCTTCGTTGCGCTGCGCGCCCATATCGACAACTGGCGCTGGTCCGGCGTGCCGTTCTATCTGCGCACCGGCAAGCGCATGCCGCGCCGCGTCACCGAGATCTACCTGCAGCTCAAGCGCGTGCCGCACTCCATCTTTCCTTCGGCCGCCTCCCAGATGCAGCCCAACACCCTGGTCATCCGCCTGCAGCCCGAAGAGCGCATCGCGCTGAGCCTGATGAACAAGACGCCCGGCCTGGATCGCAACGGGGTCAAGCTGAGCGAAGTCTCGCTGGACCTGGACCTGCACGATGCCTTCGAGGACAAGCGCCGCCGCAGCGCCTACGAGCGGCTGTATCTCGATGCGCTGGAAGGCAACGGCACGCTGTTCGTGCGCCGCGACGAGGTCGAGGCGGCCTGGTGCTGGGTCGACCAGATCATTGCCGGCTGGCACGACAGCGACATGCGGCCGAAACCCTACCAGGCCGGTACCTGGGGCCCGAGTTCGGCCGTGGCCCTGACCGAGCGCCACGGCCACAGCTGGCGCGAGTAGGGCGGCCGGATGAACTGGACGGAGTTTGCCGAACGCAGCGCGCTGGTTGACGGGGTAAGCCGGCGCATCGTCCGGCAGCTTGCCGACAGCCTCGAGGCCCGGCCGGAAGCCGCTGTCGCTCTGGCCGGCGGCGGGACGCCGATGCCGATTTATGCCGACCTGGCAACTCGGACGCTGGACTGGTCCCGCGTCACCGCCGTGGCGACCGACGAGCGCTGGGTCCCGGCCGATCATCAGGCCAATAACGGTCGCGAGATTCGCCGCCAGTTTGCCGGGACCGGTTTGCGGGTAGAAAGCCTGGTGCCCGACGAGGCGCGCGGTGACGCCACGGTCGATCAGGCCGAACAGTCCCTTGCCGGGCTGCCGCAGCCTTTCGATCTGGTGGTTGTCGGCATGGGCAATGACGGTCACTTCGCTTCGCTGTTTCCGCGTTCACCGGCTCTGTCGGCAGGGCTGGACCCGGAGACCAAGGACAATGCCCTGGTCGTTGTCCCGGACCCCCTGCCGCCGGAGGCGCCGTTTGCCCGCGTTACCCTGACGCTGTCGCGACTCCTGGCCACGCGCTGCCTGCTGCTGGTCATCGCCGGACAGGCCAAGCGCGACGTGCTGGAGCAGGCCGCGCACGCCGACGCCGACGAGCAGCAGCTGCCGATCGCCGCGCTGCTGCGCACCGCCGGTGAAAAACTCGAAGTTTTCTGGAGTCCTTGAATGACGATGCTCAATCCGACCATTGAACAAGTCACCGAACGCATCGCCCGGCGCAGCGCCGGACCGCGCCAGGCTTACCTGGAGCGCATCGATCAGGCGCGCGACGGCGGCACCGCGCGCAGCCGGATCAGCTGCGGCAACCTGGCCCATGCCTTCGCCGCATCGGGCGACGACAAGCCCGCGCTCAAGGCGCTGAAGCGGCCGAACATCGGCATCGTATCGGCCTACAACGACATGCTCTCGGCCCACCAGCCGCTCGAGAAGTTCCCGGGCCTGATCAAGCTGGCCGCCCAGACCAAAGGCTGCACCGCCCAGTTTGCCGGCGGCGTGCCGGCGATGTGCGACGGCGTGACCCAGGGCCAGGTCGGCATGGAGCTGTCGCTGTTCTCGCGCGACGTCATCGCCCAGGCCACGGCCGTGGCCCTGTCGCACAACACCTTCGATGCCGCGGTGATGCTGGGGGTATGCGACAAGATCGTGCCGGGTCTGCTGATCGGCGCGCTCGCCTTCGGCCATCTGCCGGTGGTCCTGATCCCGGCCGGCCCGATGCCCTCGGGCCTGCCCAACAGCGAAAAGGCGCGCATCCGCAAGCTGCACGCCGAGGGCAAGGCCAGCCGCGAGGAGCTGCTGGAGGCCGAATCGCAGTCCTACCACTCACCCGGCACGTGCACCTTCTACGGCACCGCCAATTCCAACCAGATGCTGATGGAGGTCATGGGCCTGCACATGCCCGGTGCGGCCTTCATCAACCCCAACACGCCGCTGCGCGACGCCCTGACCCTGGCCGCGGCCGAGCGGGCCTGCGACATCACCGCCGACGGCCAGGCCTACACCCCGATCGGTCGAACCGTGGACGAAAAGGCCATCGTCAACGCCATGGTCGGCCTGGCCGCCACCGGCGGGTCGACCAACCACGCCATCCACCTGGTGGCCATCGCCCGCGCGGCCGGGTTGATCATCGACTGGAACGACCTGGATTCGATCTCCCGGGCCACCCCGCTGCTGACGCGCATCTATCCGAACGGCCAGGCCGACGTCAACCACTTCCACGCCGCCGGCGGGCTGAGCCTGGTGATCCGCGAACTGCTCGCCGCCGGCCTGCTGCATCCCGACATTCGCTGCATCCACGGCGGTGACCTCCATGCCCAGGCCCGCGAGCCGATGCTCGACGGCGACAATCTGACCTGGGGACCGGCGGCCGAGCGCTCGCTCGATACCGCCATCGTCCGTCCGGTGGCCGAACCGTTCGCGTCCGAAGGCGGCATTCGCCTGCTGCAGGGCGCGCTGGGACGGGCCATCGTCAAGGTCTCGGCGGTCGATCCGCGCCATCGCCGGATCGAGGCCCCGGCACGAATCTTCGACTCGCAGGATGAACTGCTGGCCGCCTTTGCCGGCGGTGAGCTGCAGGGCGATTTCGTCGCCGTGATCCGCGGCCAGGGGCCGCAGGCCAACGGCATGCCGGAGCTGCACAAGCTCACGCCCACCCTGCAGGTGCTGCAGGACCGCGGCCAGAAAGTCGCCCTGTTGACGGATGGCCGCATGTCCGGTGCCTCGGGCACCGTACTGGCCGCCATTCACGTCGTGCCGGAGGCGGTCGACGGCGGCATGATCGGCCGGCTGGTCGACGGCGATCCGGTCCTCATCGACGCCGAGCAGGGGCTGCTGGAAGTCGCCCCGGGCGCGGACGTTCTGACCGAAAGACCGGCCTGGAGCGGTCCCGGAGAATCGGTCGGCTTCGGTTGCGGTCGCGAGCTCTTCGCCACCGCCCGGATGGTCGTCAGCGATGCCGAACAGGGTGCCAGCATGCTCTTTACCGACGCGGCAAGGGGGTGACATGACCGCCCCGGTCCTGGTGGGCGATATCGGCGGCACCAACGCCCGCTTCGCGCTGGCCGAAAAGGGGTCCGGCCGGCCGCGCCTGCGCGACATCCGGGTCCTGGCCACGGCGGATTTCGCCAGCGTGCAGCAGGCGGCGCGGCACTATCTCGACCAGGTCGCCGTGCGCCCGAAGCGCGCGGCCGTGGCCGTTGCCTGCCCGGCCCACGGCGACGACATCCGCCTGACCAATCGAGCCTGGGCCTTCAACCGGCGGGAGCTGGCCGCCACCCTGGGTCTCGACGAACTCAGAATCCTCAACGACTTCGGCGCCGCAGCCCTGGGGGTGAGCGCGCTCGAACCGGCCGAATTCGAGCGCCTGCACGGCCAGCCCGGCGCGGCGCTGGCCGATCCGGTCAGCGTGATCGGGCCCGGCACCGGCATGGGCGTGGCCCTGCTGGTGCGCTGCGCCGATCGGGGCTGGCAGGTGATCGAGACCGAAGGCGGCCACGTCAGCTTCGCCGCGCTGGGCTCGGAGGAGCGCCGGATCCACGACTGGCTGGCCGCGCGTCACGGCC
>JAWLFD010000155.1:0-5750 GCA_041685745.1 Wenzhouxiangella sp. | reverse complement strand
CGCAATGCTAAGGTAAGCGCTGTCATTCGCCGCTCGAAAGGTCCGCCCATGAAATCACAAGCCGCCCTGCCCGCGACCATGCTGTCGGTTCTGCTGATCCTTGCGACGATGGGCGCAAGCGGCATCGCCGGCGCTCAGACCGCCAGCGGCCCGCTGCTGTGGAGCGACGAATTCGACGCCGGCACGCAGCCCGACAGCACCGTGTGGTCCTATGACCTGGGCACGGGGTCGAATGGCTGGGGCAACTGGGAGTTGCAGGAATACACCGACAGCATCGACAACGCGCGCGTCGAGGACGGCAACCTCGTCATCAGCGTTCAAGAGCGACGCGTCGGCGCGAGCCGGACCGGCTTTACCTCGGCCCGTCTGCGCACCGAAGACAAGCTGATGTTCCAGTACGGCTATATCGAGGCCCGGATCAGGATGCCGGACCTGGCCGACGGTCTGTGGCCGGCCTTCTGGACGCTGGGCAACAACTTCTCGTCGGTCGGCTGGCCGGCCTGCGGCGAGCTCGACATCCTGGAGATGGGCTGGCGCGATGCAATCCAGGACGGCCGCGTCAACCGCTGGGTCAGCTCGGCCGCGCACTGGGAAAACGACGGTCGCCATGCACTGTTCGGACGCACCTACAGCCCCGGGCTGACCGAACCGGCCGATCTGAACGGCGAGTATCAGATCTTCAGCATGGACTGGACCCCGGACCAGGTGACCACCTACCTCAACGGCAAGCAGCTGTGGGCGATGGACATCAGCCCGGGCAGTTGCACCGACTGCGAGGAATTCCATCACCCGCACTTCGTCATTCTCAACATCGCCGTCGGCGGCACCTACCCCAACATCTTCAACCAGGCCGAGATCACCGCGCCGCTGCCGGCCGAGATGTGGGTCGACTACGTGCGCATCTACGACAACGGCCACACCCAGCTCAGCGGCAGCGGCCTGAACCAGGGCCCGCCGGACATCGGCCCGGCGCATTCGGGCTCGTGGTACCAGCCGCTGCAGGACGGACACGGCTTCGCCCTGGAGTTCGGCCAGCAGATCGACGGCACGCCGTTCGCGGTCGCCTACTGGTATACCTACGACGACAACGGCAACCCGATCTTCCTGATGGGCACCGGCGTACCCGAGGACAACCGCGTCGCCATCGACTTCATCTCACCGACCGGCATGGCCTTCGGCGAATTCGACCCCGACAGCGTGGTCCGGGAAAACGGCGGCACGGCGGTGTTCGAATTCTCCGACCGCGACAACGGATCGTTCAGCTATACCCCGTCGGACTTCACGGCCGCGGCATGGGGCCATACGCCGATCGAGGATCTGCCGCTGGAGAAACTGTTCGGCGTGCCGGCGCCCGATACTTTCGTGCGCTAGTGGGCCACTAGTCGAGATCCGCCGCCACCCGGCGGCGCGCCCAGGCGCCGGCCAGGATGAGCAGGGTCAAGGCCAGCAGCGGTGCCCCGGCGCTCCAGTCCAGCGCCCGGTCTTCCTCGACCACCTCGACCAGCTCGTACACCGCCGCGGCATAGACGCCCCATTTGACCGCCAGGCCAATGGTCGCGGCGATCAGGAAATGGAGCACGGGCAGACCCAGGATGCCGGCGGCGAAATTGACCACGGAATGCGGAAACCCGGGCAGGATGCGCAGCGCCGTCTGGGTCAGCACACCGCCGTGGCTCGACAGCAGCGCAACCACACGGCCGGCGAATCCGTCGGCAAGCGATTCCTCGCGAAAGCGGGCGCTGAACAGGTAAGCGCCGAACGCGCCGCCCACGCTGCCGGCCAGCAGCAGACCGGTCGCAATCAGCGGGGGCTGAAACGGCGCGATCAGCCACAGACCCAGGCTGCCCGGCAGGCCAAACGTGAACAGACCGATCATGCCGAGCACCACCAGCACCAGGTAGACCGGGTCCTCGGTCAGGCGCTGCCCCAGGACCAGCAGTTCGTCGATCCCGTAAGGCTGGACGGCGCCAATCGCCAGACCGGCGATGGCGACGACGAGCAGAACCCGCAGACGACGACCGCCTGCCGGCGCGTTCGCGGCCGGTAGTTTCATGCACCCGTTTATAGCACGGGCACCCGGGCATCGATTCCGCGTAGAGTATTTCTCGATGACTGCAACCGACCCATCCAACGGCGCCGCGGAGCGCTGGCGCTTCTGGATCGACCGCGGCGGGACCTTTACCGACGTGGTCGCCCGCGCCCCCGACGGCCGGCTGCACACCGCCAAGCTACTGTCGGACAACCCGGACCACTACGGCGATGCCGCGATCGAGGGCATCCGTCGCCTGCTCGCGCTTGCGCCCGATGAGGCGATTCCGGCTCGGGTCATCGATCACGTGCGCATGGGCACCACCGTGGCCACCAACGCCCTGCTCGAACGGCGCGGCGAGCGCTGCGCGCTGCTGATCACGCGCGGCTTCGCCGACGCCCTGCGCATCGGCCACCAGGCCCGGCCCGAGATCTTTGCGCTGGATATCCAACGCCCGGCAGCGCTCTACGAGCAGGTCGTCGAGATCGACGAACGCATCGACGCCGAAGGCCGCGTGCTGCGCGAACTCGACGAGACCGCCACCCTGGACCAGCTCAGGGTGCTCAAAGATCAGGGCATCGGCGCGCTGGCCGTGGTCCTGGTCCACGGCTACCGCCATCCCGACCACGAGCGGCAGCTGGCCCGGCTGGCCCGGCGGGTCGGCTTCGAACAGGTCAGCCTGTCGCACCAGGTCAGTCCGCTGATCCGCCTGATCGGGCGCGGCGATACCACGGTGGTCGACGCCTACCTCTCGCCGGTGCTGCGCCGCTACGCCGACCGGGTGGCCGACGAGCTCGGCGACGTGGCCCTGCAGTTCATGAAGTCCGACGGCGGGCTGACGGGGTCGGCGCATTTCGCCGGCAAGGACGCCATCCTGTCCGGGCCGGCCGGCGGCATCATCGGCTGCGTGCGCACCGCCGAGCTGGCCGGGTTCGAGCGGGTGATCGGCTTCGACATGGGCGGGACCTCGACCGACGTGTCGCACTATCGCGGCGAACTCGAGCGCAGCTTCGAGACCGAGATCGCCGGGGTGCGCCTGCGCGTGCCGATGCTCGAGATCCACACCGTGGCCGCCGGCGGCGGCTCGTGCCTGCATTTCGACGGCAGCCGCTACCGGGTCGGCCCCGACTCGGCCGGCGCCAGTCCCGGCCCGGCCTGCTACCGCCGCGGCGGGCCGCTGACCGTGACCGACTGCAACCTGATGCTCGGCAAGCTGCAGCCGGACTTTTTCCCGGCGGTGTTCGGGCCCGCTGCCGATCAGCCGCTGGACGCCGCGGCCGTGCACGATCGTTTCGCCGAGCTGACCGAACGGATCCGCGCCGCCACCGGCGATACCCGCTCGCCCGAGCAGGTCGCCGAGGGCTTTCTGCAGATCGCGGTCAACGCCATGGCCAGCGCGATTCGCAAGGTCTCGGTCCAGCGCGGGCACGATGTGACCCGCTACACCCTCAACTGCTTCGGCGGCGCCGGCGGTCAACACGCCTGCCTGGTCGCCGACGCGCTCGGCATCGAGACCGTGCTGATCCACCCGAAAGCCGGCGTGCTGTCGGCCTACGGCATGGGCCTGGCCGACGTCATCGCGCTGCGCGAATTCCCGCTCGGGGGGGTACTTGATACGGAATTGCTCGAAGCGCTCCGGCGGGCCGAGTCCGAGGCGCTGGACCAGGCCGTCGCCGAGCTGGTCGACCAGGGCCACGAGCGCGACCGCATCCGGACCCGCGTCCAGCTCCAGCTGAAATACGAAGGCACCGACACCACCCTGCTGATCGACCGCGCCGACCTCGAACAGATGCAAGACGCCTTTGCCGGGCTGCACCGCGAGCAGTTCGGCTTTGCCCTGGACGGGCGCGCGCTGGTCGCCGAGTCCGGCCTGGTCGAAGCGCTCGCGCCGGGGCAGGCGCTGTCCGAACCGACTGAAGAAACGCACGCCGCCGACGCGCCGGCCAAGCCGCTGACCGAAGTTCGCGCCTGGATGGACGGTCGCGAGCAGCCTCGGACACCGGTGATCGCGCGCGCCGACCTCAAGCCCGGTCAGCGCGTCGAGGGACCGGCCATCCTGGTCGAAGACCATGCCACCACGGTCGTCGAGCCGGGCTGGTCCGCGCGGTTGAACGAGCGCGGCCACCTGGTCCTGACGCGAACCGAAAGCCGGTCGACGCGCAATCCGGCCGGCAGCGCGGTCGACCCGGTCATGCTGGAAGTCTTCAACAACCTGTTCATGGCGATCGCCGAACACATGGGCGTGGTCCTGCAGAAAACCGCCTGGTCGGCCAACATCAAGGAACGGCTGGATTTCTCCTGCGCCCTGTTCGACGGCCGGGGCGGACTGGTCGCCAACGCTCCGCACGTACCGGTGCACCTGGGATCCATGGGCGAGAGCGTGCGCGCGGTGATCCGGACCTTCGCCGACCAGATGCATCCGGGCGATGTCTTCTTGCTCAACGACCCTTACGCCGGCGGCACCCACCTTCCCGACCTGACCGTGGTCAGTCCCTGCTTCGACGAAAAGGGCCAGATCCTGTTCTTCACCGCCAGCCGCGCCCACCACGCCGACATCGGCGGGCTCACGCCCGGCTCCATGCCGCCGCACAGCCGCCGCATCGACGACGAGGGCGTGCTGATTTCGCCGACCCGGATCGTGCGCGACGGCCGGCTCGACGAGGCCCGCCTGGACGAGCTGCTGGCCTCGGGCCCGCATCCGGCCCGCAACCCGCGCCAGAACTTCGCCGACCTGCGCGCCCAGATCGCGGCCAACGCGCGCGGGCGCCGTGAGCTGGCCGAGATGGTCGAGCAGTTCGGGCTAAAAACCGTCCAGGCCTACATGGGTCATGTCCAGGACAACGCCGCCGAACAGGTCCGGCGCGCCCTGGCCGAACTCGAGGACGGTCACTGGATCAAGACCCTGGATTCCGGCGCGCAGGTCGAAGTGCGGGTCTCGGTCGACCGAAAAAATCGCCGCGCGGTGATCGACTTTTCCGGCACCAGCGCGCAGCAGCCCGACAACTTCAACGCACCGGCCGCGATCACCCGCGCCTGCGTGCTCTACGTGCTCAGAACCCTGGTCGCCGACGACATCCCCTTGAACGACGGCTGCCTGGCCCCGGTGGATCTGATCATTCCCGAAGCCAGCCTGCTCAACCCCAGGCACCCGGCAGCCGTGGTCGCCGGCAACGTCGAGACCAGCCAGGTCATCACCGACGCCCTGCTGGCCGCCATGGGCAAGCTGGCCAACAGCCAGGGCACGATGAACAACCTGACCTTCGGCAACGCCAGATACCAGCACTACGAAACCCTGTGCGGCGGCGCCGGCGCCGGCGAGGGCTTTAACGGAGCCGACGCGGTCCACACCCACATGACCAACTCGCGCCTGACCGACCCGGAAATCCTCGAAACCCGCTTCCCCGTCCTGCTCGAAGGCTTCGGCGTCCGCCCCGACTCCGGCGGCAAGGGCCGCTGGCGCGGCGGCCACGGCGCCGAACGCCGCATCCGCTTCCTCGAAGCCATGACCGTGGCCCTGCTGGCCAACTCGCGCACCCAGGCCCCGCAAGGCCTCCACGACGGCGGGCCCGGCCGGACCGGGGAGGCCTGGATCGAACATCCCGACGGCAGGATCCAGCCCCTGGCCGGCTGCGACCGGGCCGAAGTCGAGGCCGGCGATGTGCTGGTGATCCGAACGCCGGGTGGTGGTGGCTGGGGTGAGCAAAATTCCTAGTGCCTCGCC
>JAWLFD010000154.1:0-5753 GCA_041685745.1 Wenzhouxiangella sp. | reverse complement strand
GCGCTCTCGACCTGCAACAGCTCCAGAAGATAACGAAAGGGTGCGCCCAGCCACTCGAACACCGGCGTCATCTCCGCCACCGCCAGGGAGATCGTTGCGATGACCATCGCCGCCGGAATCAGGCCCAGCCAGATGTCCAGGATGTTGACGGATATGGTGCGAAAGAGCTTGCGCGGGCCCGGCGCGGACTCGGCGCGCTCGATTGCCTTGCGCCAGGCCGTCCCGAGCCCCGAGCGGGCCTGGTCCTGTGCACGCATGGGATTGTCGATGAGGACCGTGTCGTGTTTCCAGCGCAGCGGTGGAATACGCGGCAGGATCATGGCGCACACGATCCCGGCCAGGGTCAGCACGGCGTAGAACTGGAAGAACATGTTCTCCAGGTTCACCGCCTCCACGATCACATAGGCGAAGGCGATGGAGACGATCGAGAAATTGGTGGCGATCACCGCGGCCTCACGGCCTGAATAGAAGCCGTTGCGATACTGGCTCATGGTGACCAGCACGCCCACCGAGCTGCCGCCCAGCCAGGAGGCCACCGCATCCACCGCGCTGCGCCCCGGCACCGTGAACAGACGGCGGAAGATCCGTTCGACAAAGCCGGCGACCAGTTCCATCAAGCCAAACTCGGTCAGGAACGGCAGGACAATGCAGGCCAGGCCGATGGTGATGAAAGCGGGAACCATCAGGTCGTGGAGCACCAGCCCGCCGATATCCTCTCTCCAGATCCATTCCGGCCCGGCCTGAAGGAAGATCAACACCGCCGTGGCCGCCCCGAGCACGCGCAGGACCGTCCAGACCGGTCCCGGCCTGAAGAGGATCTCGGCGACATCGTCCTCGCCGCGCGGTTGCATGAAGCGCGAATAGGCCAGCGTCGCCAGCGCCGAGATCACGCAGGTCGCGGTAACGATGGCCGGCAGGGCCGGTGCGCCCCAGTCCTGGACCGCCCCGGTAATGAGACCCAGCAGAATATGCAGCGATCCGTCATGGGACACGGGCAAGAGCAGCATGGACCCGCCGAAGATGGATGCGGCCGCCAGTTTCACAACCGCGCCGGCCGATGATTTCGATACCCCGTTCATGGATCGCCTCTATTGGCTTCGCGCCGGATCATCGCGCAGCTTATCGCCTGGACCGATCCGCGTCCAACGCGGCCGGGATGCTCAAGGCTGATCGGCGAACGATCAGCGATCTTCCGGGCTAGATGTCGAAGGCGCGCCGTTCAGTCGTCCAGCGCCGCCTGCGCCGCGGCAAGCCGGGCAATCGGCACCCGCGGCGCCGAGCAGGAGACGTAGTCCAGCCCGATCCCGTGGCAGAACCGGATGGAGGCCGGGTGCCCGCCATGCTCGCCGCAGATGCCGACATGCAGGTCGGGCCTGGCCGCGCGGCCCCACTCAACCGACAGCGCCATCAATCGGCCCGCGCCCTTGACGTCGAGCACTTCGAAGGGGTTGTCCTGCAGGATGCCGCGTTCGTTGTACATCGGCAGGAACTTGTTCTCGGCGTCTTCGCGCGAGAAGGAAAACACCGCCTGGGTCAGGTCGTTGGTGCCGAACGAGAAGAACTCGGCCACCTCGGCCATGCTCTCGGCGCGCAGGCAGGCCCGAACCACCTCGATCATCGAACCGAAGCGGCACGGGACCTCGATGGCGTGCTCTGCTTCCACTTCGGCACGCACCTGTTCAAGCTGGCTGCGGACCAGCATGAGCTCCTGCACCGTGCAGACCTGGGGCACCATGATCTCCGGGTCGACCGCCACTCCCTCGCGCAGGCATTCAACGGCCGCCTCGAGCACCGCGCGAACCTGCATCCGGTAGATCTCCGGAAAAGTGATGCCGAGACGCACGCCGCGATGACCGAGCATGGGATTGACCTCGCGCAGTGCGCGTACCTTGGCCAGCACGAGTTCCTTGCGGGCGATCACCGCCTCGAGGCGGCGGGTATCACCCAGATTCTTTCGGACCTGCGGCATGACCGGCTCGGATTCCTTGCGGCTTGCCTCGGCCAGCACTTCCATCCCCCGGACCGCACCGCGCAGATCCTTCAGGCGAGCGATGTCCTCCTCGAGCTGGCGTTCCTCGGGCAGGAACTCGTGGATCGGCGGATCCAGCAGGCGGATGGTCACCGGTCGCGGCGCCATGGCGCGAAAAAGGCCCGCGAAATCGGCGCGCTGGATGGGCAGCAGCAGTTCCAGCGCCGCCGATCTTTCGGCCTGCGTTTCGGCCACGATCATGTCGACCACGATCGGCAGCCGATCGGCGGCGTTGAACATTCGTTCGGTCCGGCAAAGTCCGATGCCGGTCGCGCCGTAACGCAGCGCGCGTTCTGCATCCTCGGGGGTATCGGCATTCGCGCGCACCGTGAGCCGGGCGCGTTCGTCGGCCCACTCCAGCAGCGTGGTCAGGCTGGCGGTGAACTCCGGCTCCACCGTTGGCACTTCGCCCAGATAGACGTTGCCGCTGCTGCCGTCGATCGTCAGCACATCGCCCTCCTTGATGATCTGGCGACCGACGCTTGCGGTTCGTCCCGCAACGTCGACCTCGATACCGTCGGCTCCGGCAACACAGGGTTTGCCCATGCCTCGGGCGACCACGGCGGCGTGCGAGGTCTTGCCGCCGCGACTGGTGAGAATTCCGCGAGCGGCAAAGAAACCGTGGATGTCTTCGGGCTTGGTTTCCTCGCGCAACAGCAAGACCGGAAAGCCCTGGCGGCCGAGTTGCTCTGCCCGGTCGGCGTCGAATACCACCTGACCGCTGGCCGCACCCGGCGAGGCCGGCAGACCGGTCGCGACCGGGCGTGCCTGGTGCGCCGGATTGAGGGCCGGGAAGAGCATCTGCTCCAGCTGGTTCGGGTCGACACGGGCCAGCGCCCGGTCACGCGTGATCAGGCCCTCCTGGTGCATTTCCACCGAGGTGCGCACCATGGCTGCCGCGTTCATCTTGCCGTTGCGCGTTTGCAGGCAGTACAACGTCCCGCGCTCGATCGTGAACTCGAAATCCTGTACTTCCTGATAGTGGTGCTCGAGACGCTCGCGCAGCGACAGCAGCTGGGCGTAGTTCTCCGGCATTTCCTGCTCGAGTTCGGCGATCGGCCTGGGGGTGCGGATTCCGGCCACCACATCTTCGCCCTGGGCGTCGACGAGATACTCCCCGTACAGCTGATTCTCACCGGTGCCGGGGTTGCGGGTGAAGCCGACGCCGGTGGCGCTGTCTGAACCCATGTTGCCGAACACCATGGTGCAGATGTTGACCGCCGTGCCGTTGGCCATCTCCGGCGTGATGCCGAATTCGCGCCGGTAGTCGACCGCCCGCCGCCCCATCCATGAATTGAACACCGCCCGGATGGCGAGTTCGAGCTGGTCGTAGGGGTCGGATGGAAAGGCCCTGCCGGTGTGGCTGGTCACGACCTCGAGGAAACGCTTGCTGATGCGGGCCAGGGCTTCGGGCGCCAGATCGAGGTCGGCGCGCGCATCCTCCTGGGCCTTGACCTTGTCGAACTCCGCGTCGAACAGCTCGTCCGGGACGCCGAGGGCGACCTTGCCGAACAGCTGGATGAACCGCCGGTAGGCATCGTAGCCAAAGCGCGGATTGCGAGTATGCCGAATCAGCCCGGCCAGCGTGTCCGCATTCAGGCCCAGGTTGAGAATGGTGTCCATCATGCCGGGCATCGACATTGCCGAGCCCGAGCGCACCGAGACCAGCAAGGGATTTTCGCTGCCACCAAAGCGCTTGCCGGTGCGCTCTTCCAGCGCTGCCATGCGAGCACGCGCCTCGTCCATCAGCCCGTCCGGCAGCCGGCGCTCGGAATCTTCCAGGTAGGCCCGGCAGGCCTCGGTGGTGACCACGAAGCCCGGCGGGACATTGATTCCGATCTGGGTCATTTCGCACAGGTTGGCGCCCTTGCCACCGAGCAGCATCTTGTCGTGCCCGTCGCCCTCCTCGAACGGGTACATCCAGCGTGAAGTCGTCATCTGCAAATCCCGGGACCGGTTGCCAAGGCCTTGAGATTACCAAAACCGGATGGGCAATGAACGGACGAGAACGCCACCGGCGGCAAGGGCAGCCGCGGCGTGCGCTCGACCCAACGGGCGGCAATCGTCGACGAGTTCAGCAACGTCAAGATCGAAGTCATCACCGGCGATCGCGACACGGCCAGCAACATCGCCGACGAAGTCGCGGCGAAGTTCTTCGACAACTACTCCGGCATCACCTACCTGGAAGAAGTCGAAATCCTGCGGCCGCACAAATTCTGATTGCAGGCCGGGTGACCCGCCCGGCCCGGCAGTCCATCATGCCGACGACGAGACCGGCGCATCCCGCCTGGCGCCGCGCATCCACCGTCGCGTCGTCAGGGCCATGCGCGCGCAGCCGCCAAGCAGCAGCCCCAGCGGTCGCAGCAGCAGGCTGGCGGCATAAAGAACGGGCAGCAGCAGCAGCGTCCAGCCGGCGAACTGAACCAGCGCAACCGGCAGATCCAGGCGTTCGGCCAGCCACGCCAGTGAGGAGTTGATCAGGCTCGGGTGGCGAATCATCAGATAGCCCGCCGCCAGTGGAGCGCCGATGCGCAGCAATCGACTGGCTACCGCGCTGTGCCTGACCATGACCGGCGCCAGGGCGACCGAGCGCGTGGCCAGCCCGACCTGCCGGGTGGCAACCCGTCCGCTTCGGATGGCCTTGACCAGCTTGAATACGCTGACGCCGATGGCGACATCGATGGCGGCCGAGCCTGCATCCCGCAGTCGGATGGCCTCGCCCTGTAAATGCCGGCGTTCCAGGTTTCGGATGCCGCTGGCAAAAAACGCGTTGATCGCTTCCAGCACCCGCTCCGTCTGCAGCCAGTGCACATGGCCTTGTTCATCGAGCACGAACTGGCCAATGAAACTGTGGCCTTCGGCGCGGACAAAGGCGATGGCGAACCAGCCCCGCACCAGTTCCGGCGGCAGTATCGTTCCCGAAGCCTCACCATCGCCCTGCCCGATCAAGGCACCAAGCCTGTCGGTGAGGTCGCCCACCTGCTGCATCACCGCGAGCGTGCGAACCTCGTTGTGCATGAAAAAATTCACCGGCGGGATCATGGCAGAACCGTATTTTCGCAGCACCGCCCGAAAGTCCGGCTCATCGCCAAAGGCGAGCATCACCTCCGGCGCCATGTTCGGATGAGCGCTCAGCGCCGCTTGCGCCTGGAGCAGCAGCAGCGGGTCTTCGGCGTACTCGACCAGAAGCGCCCGCAACTCGAGCGGCTGCGCGGCCGCCAGGGCCAGGCTGTCGTTGGGCAGGATCCGGTCGATCTGGAGGTCAACCATGCGCTCCTCGAGCGCGACCGGCCGCCAGAAGATCGAAAACGCCGCCGCAATCAGCAGCGAGAGCGTGGCAATGATCCCTGCATGGCGCATGGCGCAGCGACTCCTTCAGGCCGGGGTGCTCATGCCGGCGATTTTTGAGACATTTCGGTCGGCCTGGATTGCGGGTCATCACCCACCGACCGCGCCGAACCCTTCGACCTCGATGGTACGACTTAACGCCCCGCTGACGGTGCACCAGGATCGAACGACCCCGGACCCGCGCGCAAGAAATTACCAAAAGGACAATCGCGTCGAAGGAGCGCGGACAGGGCATTGCCCGGAAATAGGATGGTGGCTACGGGTGGACTTGAACCACCGACCTCAGCATTATGAGTGCCGCGCTCTAACCAGCTGAGCTACGTAGCCACGAGGTAGCCGGGTATTATCTGATAGACGCCGGCAGGCGTCAAGGACT
>JAWLFD010000153.1:0-5840 GCA_041685745.1 Wenzhouxiangella sp. | reverse complement strand
CGAGATGGAACGGCGCGAGCGCGCTCTTGTATCCTGCCTGGCCTGGTGATGACCGCATAGACGGCCACTGAGCCTGGAGTTTGGCGTTTTCAGGCCACCCGTTCGAGCACCGGCGACTCGCCGGTACCCTCGAACCAGTTCATGACCAGGTCGAGCTGGGCCGATGCAGCCTCGAGGCGATTGAAGGCTGCGCGCAGGCAGTGCTGTCCCGGGGTGCCCCGGGCATACCAGCCCAGATGCTTGCGCGCGATCCGAACGCCGGCGGTTTCGCCGTAGAAGCGGTGCAGGGCCTGCAGGTGCCCCAGAAGGATGTCGCGCACTTCGATCGGCGAGGGCGGCGCCATGTGTTCACCGGTGTCGAGGTAGTGCCGAACCTCGCGAAAGATCCACGGGCGGCCCTGCGCGGCGCGGCCGATCAGGAGACCGTCGGCGCCGGTGTAGTCGAGCACGAAGCGGGCTTTTTGCGGTGAGTCGATATCGCCATTGGCCAGCACCGGGATGTTCAGGCTTTGCTTGATCCGGGCAATGGTGTCGTACTCGGCACAGCCTTCGTATTTCTGATCGCGCGTTCGTCCGTGGACGGCCAGGGTGGCAATGCCGCAGTCTTCTGCGATGCGGGCAATGACTGGACCGTTGCGCTGATCGTGATCCCAGCCGGTGCGAATCTTGAGCGTCACCGGCACATCCACTGCGGCCACGACGGCGCGCAGTATGCGCTCGACCAGGCCCTCGTCGCGCATCAGGGCCGAGCCGGCCCAGGCCTTGCAGACCTTCTTGGCCGGGCAGCCCATGTTGATGTCGATGATGTGCGCGCCCAGCGCGACGTTGTGGCGGGCCGCCTGGGCCATCTGCTCGGGCACCGTGCCGGCGATCTGGACGCTGACCGGTTCCGGTTCGCCGGCGTGATCCATGCGTCGACGAGACTTGCGGGTGTGCCACAGCGACGCATCCGATGTGGTCATCTCCGAGACCGCCAGATCGGCCCCCATGCGCTTGCACAGCTGCCGGAACGGCTTGTCGGTGACCCCGGCCATCGGCGCCAGGCCCAGAAGCGGATCTCGGGAGTTCTTCACGGCTCGCGGCTCATCTCGAGAAGCTGTCGAATGATCGGAATTCATGGTACCTTGAGACGGCAGGTGAAGGGGGTGCAAGGCCGGCCATGGTGAGGTTTCATCCATGCCGATGCCCGGGGTCAAACGAGCCGGGGAGACGACTCATGGTGCAGGATCAGGAACGCCGAAGCTTTCATCGGTTCCCTTTCGAAGGGCAGGGTCTGGTGGGCGTGGGTAACGTGCACCGCGTTCAGTGTCGGGTCATCGATATTTCAATCAACGGCGCCCTGCTCGAGCTTGAAGAGCCGGTCGAGTTCGGCCCCGGTTCCTGCGGTGACCTGTGGCTGATTCTGCGCGGCCACATCCGCAGTTCCCAGATCGATCTGGAGTTTTCCATCGAAGTGGTCTGGCAGAACGCCCGGGTGCTCGGTTGTCGCTTTGTCCGGGTCGATCCGGATACCTTCGAACAGCTGAAGATTTTCGTCGCCGACAACCTGGGCGATCCAGCCTTGCTGGACCGCGAATTGACCCGCCTGGGTTACTGGCCCGGCGTGGATCCCTCTTCGGCCGCCTGAACCAGTCCCAGCCACTGGCACAATTGATTCTGGAGAGTATCCAGGCCCAGTCCGCTGGTTGCCGAGAATGCCTGCACCCCGACGCGTGGATCGACCTGCCGGCCAACCTGCATCAGGGCTTCGCTCTGTTTGCCGCGACCGAGCTTGTCGGCCTTGGTCAGCACCAGGTGCAGCGCCAGACCGCGGCTGCCGGCCCAGCGGATGAGTTCGATGTCGCTGTCTCTGAGCGGGTGCCGAATGTCCATGACCACGACAATGCCGATAAGCGCCTTGCGCCGTTCCAGGTAGGTCTGGATCAGACCGCGCCAGTGGCGCTTGAGGTCGCCGGCCACCTTGGCATAACCGTAGCCGGGCAGATCCACCAGGTGTCGGCTGGGGTCGAGCTGGAAGAACACCAGCTGGCGCGTGCGGCCGGGCGTCTTGCTGGTTCGAGCCAGGCTGTTGTGGCCGCACAGGCGGTTGATCAGGCTCGACTTGCCGGCGTTCGAGCGGCCGGCGATGGCCACTTCGACGCCCTGGTCGGGCGGCAACTGCGACAGGTTGTGGATGCTGTCGAGATACACTGCTCGACGAAAGATGGCTTCCGGCGGATTCATCGACTGGATCGGTTCCGGCGAAACAAGCGATAATATCAGGTTGTTGACCTTTCTGAATGGAGAACCTCGGGCATGCTTCGATTGTTGATGATGCTGCTGATTCTGGTTCCGACCGCACTCTGGGCGGTAGGCGATCCGGAACGCGGTGCTGAATTGGCGGAAATCTGCGCGGCCTGTCACGGACAGGACGGCAACAGTTCGGTCTCGAACTGGCCCAAGATTGCCGGCCAGCATCCGGACTACGCCGCGCGCCAGTCTCGCCTGATCCGCGAACAGATGCGCGATGTTCCCGAGATGTATCCGATGGTCATGAATCTCAGCGATCAGGATCTGCTCGACCTTGCGGCCCACTTCGCCCAGTTCGACATCGAGCCCGGCGTAGCCGACGAAGCGCTGGTCGAGCGCGGTCAGACGCTGTTCCAGGCCGGCGACATGGAGGCGGGGATTCCGTCGTGCTCTGGCTGTCACGGCCCGGCCGGGGACGGCATCCCGGGGGCCCACTATCCCAAGCTTCGCGGTCAGCATGCCGACTACACCGCCGACCGGTTGCAGCGCTATCGGTCGGGTGAACACAACGGAGAAGATGATCCTTACAGCCACATCATGGTCGCGGTGGCCCGGAACCTGACCGATGCCGACATCGAGGCCGTGAGTTCCTATATCGAGGGCCTGTATCCCGCCCGCTTCGCCGAGGGGGCCTCGCGCTGAAGGGGAACTGAAGCCGCCAGCGCGGGTCTGTAGCCCCATCGTTTGACTCATCGCCACTGCAGGAACTATGAAATGAACAGATTGCTCCGAATCACCCTTGGTCTCGGCTGGCTGGTCGGGCTGAGCCTTGCCGGCAGCGCCGTCGGCCAGACTTTCGAGGAAGGCACCCACTTCCATGCCATAGGCTCACCCACCACTCCGCCGGCCGATCGGGTCGAAGTGGTCGAGGCCTTTGCCTACCCGTGCCCGGCCTGCCGCAACTTCATGCCGATCATTGCCGACTGGTCCTCCGAACTTCCGGATCACGTCGACCTGACCCACCTGCCGGTCGGTCTCCAGCCCGGCTGGGAGGTTTTCGCCCGGGTCTACTACACCGCCGAAGTACTGGGTCTGGGACAGGAGGCGCATGAGGCCATGTTCCGAGCGGTCCATGACGAGCGACGGCAGTTCCGGAACATCGAGGACATCGCCGAGGTCTACGCCGATTTCGGAATCGAGGTCGAGGAGTTCGTCAACACCTCGGAGTCATTCGCCGTCGACGGTCGCATGCGCCGCAACCGCAACGACATCATGCGTTTCGGCGTGCGCGGAACACCGACCATGATCGTGCAGGGGAAATGGCGGGTGAGCCCGACCGATTTCAACAGTTATCAGGAACTGCTGGCCGCGGTCGATTACCTGATCGAACGCGAAAGCCAGGCCCTCGAGCGGCCCGTCGACGGAAGCGCGGCAAACCAGTAGCTGACAATGACTGTCGCTCCCCGGCAGTTGCGGCTGCTGAGCTACAACATCCAGGCCGGGACAACGACCGGGAAATACCGCGAGTACGTGACCCATAGCTGGCGGCAATTGCTGCCCAATCACCAGCGGGTTGCCAACCTCGACGCGATTGCCGAGCTGTTGCGCGGCTACGACATCGTGGCGCTGCAGGAAGTCGATTGCGGCAGCCTGCGGTCGGGTTTTCTCAACCAGGCCAAGTACCTGGCCACGCACGCCGGCTTCCCGTTCTGGCACTACCGGGGCAATCGCAAGGTCGGGGTCATTGCCCACGCCGGGATCGGTCTGTTGAGTCGGATCGAGCCCAGCCTGGTCGAAGAGCATCGTCTGCCCGGCGCCATCCCCGGACGCGGCGCGCTGGTGGCGCGTTTCGGTGACGGCGAACAGGCCCTGTGGCTGATGGTGCTGCACCTGGCGCTGGGTCGGCGAGCGCGGGGTCAGCAGCTTCAGTACCTGGCCGACCTGGTCCGGGAATATCCCAACGTGCTGGTCATGGGAGATTTCAACACCGGGCCGGGCTCGCGCGAGTTGCGCAGGTTCTGTGACCATGCCGGCCTGGTCATTCCCAGCGGCGATGTCATGACGTTTCCATCCTGGAATCCGCAGCGTTCGATCGACCATATCCTGGTCTCGCCGCGGATGGACATTGCCGAACTGGGCGCGCTGCCGGTCCGGTTTTCCGACCACCGACCGCTGGCCATGCGCCTGAATCTCAACGGCGCCGTCGAACTACCAGAACATTCGAACGGCGATCAACAGCAGTAGCAGGCCGAAAATCCGGCGCAATACCTCGCCGGGCAATCGATGGGCCAGGGCCACGCCCGCCGGCGCCGCGGCCGCGCCGGCCAGGCCGATCACCAGAACGCCCGGCCAGTACAGGTAGCCCAGGCTCAAATCCGCTGCCGGCCGATTCCACCCGGCGATCAGGAAGCCGATGACACCGCCCAGGGCAATCGGCCAGCCGCAGGCCGAGGCGATCGCCACGGCCCGCACGGTCGAATAGCCGTTGCGGACCAGGTAAGGTACGTTGAAGCTCCCGCCGCCGATGCCCATCAGCGCGGAAACCGCCCCGATGGCCGGGCCGGCCAGCCACCATCCGCGAGGATAGGGGCTGAGGGCGGGGCGGGAGGTTTTGAGTGCCAGCAGCATGCGCACCCCGATCATCGCGGCCAGGACCGCGAAAATGCGGGAAAGAACCAGTCCCGGCAGGGCGGCGGCGGCCAGCGCGCCCAGGCCCGCGCCAAGGACCATGGCTGGCGCCAGCCGCGCAATGGTCGGCCAGTCAAGCGCGCCGCGGCGGGCGTGGAACCAGACCGCGCTGGCCGAGGTCAGCAACATGGTTCCCAGAGAAGTGGCCACGGCGACCGGAGCGGCGAGTTCGACGTCCATGCCGCGGGCCCGCAGCAGCAAACTCAGGATCGGGACGATGACCAGCCCGCCGCCAATGCCGAGCAGCCCGGCCAGCAGCCCGGCCAGCAGCCCGGTGATCAACAGCAGCAATAAAAGGAGCAGCACTTGTTGGACGGTCTCTCGACGCGCGACAATACGCGTCATCTTGAAGCAGGCAACAGGCCGATGGCAAGCTGGCTGATCCGGGCCCTGGCGGGGGCACTGGCCGTCGCATTCACGACCTGCGCCCTGGCCGATCGCGCCTCCGAGCGTGAACGCTTCAGCCAGGGCTGGCAGGCGGCTGCGCGCGCCGATCACGGCGCCGTGCGGCAGGCCATCGAAGCCTTGCCCGACTACCCCCTAACGCCTTACCTGGAGTATGAACTCCGGCGCCAGACGCTGAATGCGGTCCCGAGTGACGAGATGAGCCGTTTCCTGGCCCGGTATCGCGACTGGTCGTTCGCTGCCGGCCTGGAGACCCGCTGGCTGAGGAGTCTCGGCGAACGCGGTGAGCACCAGACGCTCAGTCGGTACGGACGCGATTCGGCGGATACGGAAGTTCGCTGCTGGCTGGCGCGCGGCGATATCGCCGCCGGGCGACTGGACGGTTTGAGCGAGCGGATCGCCGAGCTGTGGCTGGTTGGGCGCTCGCAGTCTTCCACCTGCGATCCGGCTTTCGACTGGTGGCGGAACCAGGGTCATCCCTCGGTCGATCAGGCCTGGGTGCGTTTCCGACTCGCCCT
>JAWLFD010000152.1:0-5886 GCA_041685745.1 Wenzhouxiangella sp. | reverse complement strand
TCCCGATAAAACCCAGCGCAGCAGCATCGGAATCGACGTGAACGGGTGGCAAAGCATGGTGCTCAGACTAGCCGATTGCAGGACCGGGCGAGCGCGCCATGGAGCCACAGTCCAATACCCTCGTTTCCACGCGCTGACCAGCATCAGGCAAGGCCAGCGCGCCGATCAGTGGCGGCGGCAGGGCCGGTCCCAGCAGGGTCCAGGCGAGGATGTCCGGCCACACCGGCGGCAGTACCCGCGGCTGACCGCAGGCCGGGTCGAGTTCGATGCTCTCGAGACTGGCGATCACGCTCACGCCCATGGCCTTGACCAGGGCTTCGCGCCGGCTCCACAGGACCAGGAAGCGCTCGGAGCGATCCGGCTCGGGCAGGTCGGCAACCGTTTGCGCTTCGGCCGCGGAAAGAAAACGCCGCGCCAGCGCGCTGGCGCGCGGCAGTTCGCGTCGACATTCGATATCCACCCCGACCGGCGTCGTTCTGCTCACCGCAAGAGCCAGCCAGCTGCCCGAGTGGGACAGATTGAACTGCAATTCGCTGGCCGCAAGCTCCGCCACCAGGGCGGGTTTTCCCGCTTTGCCGTATTCGAAGCGGATGTCCTTGCCGGGACGGTTGAGGTAGCTGCCGAGCAACAAGCGCACGAGAAAACGCTGGCCGAGGCGCAACGCCCGTCTTCGTTCCTGCCGGTCCGCCGGTGGCTGATCCCCGGCAAGAGGAAAATCAGCCAGATCGCTGATCCACAGTTCAACCAGCCCGGGAGCGGGCAATGCGCGTCGGGTCAACGGCAGTGAGAACGGGATCAGCTCGTTCATGACGCGGCAAATTGCGCCGTGCCGGCCACTCCGAATGCACCGGCAGCCCTGGCCTGCGACAGGTCCCCGGGCCCAACGCCTCCGGTCGCGAGCACCGGCAGCGGTGAATCGGCGCACAGCCGCTCGAAACCGGCCCAGTCCGGCTGCGGCCGGGACGCCGCCGGTGATCGACCAGCGCAGCCCGGCGAGAGCATCACCAGGTCCAGACCCAGACGGCCGGCCAGAGTCAGATCCGCGGCAGTCTGACAGGACGCGGTCACGATCCGGTCGGCGGCTAGCGGCCGAACGCGGCAGGCGCGCAGTTGCTCATGGTCCAGGTGGACGCCATCGGCCCCGAGCGCCTCGGCCAGCGTCGGCTCGGCCTCCAGCGTCCAGCACGCCCCGTAGTCGCGCGCCAATGCCGCGCAGCGCGCCGCCAGCGGCCTGAGCTGGGCGTCGGTCAGCGACCGCGCGCGCAGCTGAATCCAGCCGAACCCGCATTCCAGACGCCCTTTCCAGTCCCGGAGAAAGGATGCCTGATCGCCAAACACCGCCGGGTCGGGGCTGATCGCGCAGCGCGGATCGAGTCCCAGCGCGGTGAGCATGGGACGATCGGCCGGCGGCATGGGCAATGCCCGGGCCTCGGCCAGGCTGACCCAGGCCAGGGCCTGGCCCTCGCGACCCACCAGCTGACCGTCCCAGGCGCGGACCTCGCGCAGCAAGAGCCGGACGCAGCGGTCCTGATAGTGATGGGTCAGGGTAAGCAAGGGCTCGGAACCGGCGACCTCGATCCCCAGCTCCTCGGCCAGCTCCCGGGCCAGGCCCGCCGCCGGCGACTCGTCCGACTCGAGCTTGCCCCCGGGGAACTCCCAGGTACCGGCCAGGTGCTTGCCCTCGGGACGCCGGGCCAGCAGCACGCGACCCCGGTCGTCGCGCAGCACGGCCGCGACCACCGGGGTCATCACGCGCCGGACCGATCCGGACGCTTCAGGTCAGCTTGCCGTGGCACTGTTTGTATTTCTTGCCTGAGCCACACGGGCAGGGTTCGTTGCGACCGACCTTGCGCCCTTCGCGCACGAACGGTTCTGCCGCGGACTGCCCGCTGGCGTCCTCGCCCGGCTGCCCGGCGGTGGGCGACTGGGCCTGGGCGTGCTGGAATTGCATCGGCGCCTCGCGCCGGCGCTGCCGGTCGACCGCATCGACGTCTTCCTCGGAACGAATGCGCACCCGGGCCAGGGCCTTCATCACTTCGTGTTTCATGGTCTCGAGCATGTTGGTGAACATCTCGAAGCCTTCGCGCTTGTACTCCTGCTGCGGTTTCTTCTGGGCAAACGAACGCAGGTTGATGCCGCGACGCAGGTAGTCCATGTTGGCCAGGTGTTCCTTCCACTGCTGATCGAGAATGCTCAGCATCAGGGCTTTCTCGAACTGACGCATGACCTCTGAACCGGTCATTTCCTCCTTCGCGCGGAAATGCCCATTGACCGTCTCCATGATGCGCTCGCGCAGTCCGGCCTCGTCGAGTTCCGCATCCGCCTCCAGCCACTCCCGGATCGGAACCTCGATCCCGAACTCTCCATCCAGGGCTTTCTCCAGCCCCTCCGGGTCCCACATCTCGTCGATGGATTGCGGCGGAATGTAGCGGCTGATCAGGCTGTCGAAGGTCTCCTCGCGGATCGAGTCGATCAGGTCCTTGATGTCGTCGGCTTCCATCAGTTCATTGCGCTGGGCGTAGATCACCCGGCGCTGGTCGTTGGCGACATCGTCGAAGTCCAGCAGATGCTTGCGCAGATCGAAGTTGTGCGCCTCGACCTTGCGCTGGGCGTTCTCGATCGCCTTGGTCACCCAGGGATGCTCGATCGCCTCGCCGTCTTCCAGGCCCAGCTTCTGCATCATCCCGCCCAGCCGGTCGGAGGCGAAGATCCGCATCAGGCTGTCGTCCAGCGACAGGTAGAAACGGCTGGAGCCGGGGTCGCCCTGGCGACCGGAGCGACCGCGCAGCTGGTTGTCGATGCGGCGCGATTCGTGGCGTTCGGTGCCGATGATGTGCAGCCCGCCGGCGGCGATGACCTGGTCGTGGCGCTTCTGCCATTCGGCCTTGAGCGCTTCGCGCTTGGCGGCCGGAACATCGTCTCCGTGTTCGGCCAACTCCGACTCGAAGTTGCCGCCGAGCACGATGTCGGTGCCGCGACCGGCCATGTTGGTGGCGATGGTGACCGCCGCAGGCTGGCCCGCCTGGGCAACGATGGTCGCCTCGCGCTCATGCTGCTTGGCGTTGAGCACTTCGTGCGGCACGCCTTCTTTCTTCAGCTTCTTCGACAGCAGCTCGGAGGTCTCGATCGACGTCGTGCCGACCAGCACCGGCTGCTTGCGTTCGACGCAGTCGCGAATGTCGGCGACGATGGCCTCGAACTTCTGGGCCTGGTCGAGGAAGACCAGATCGGCCCGGTCTTCGCGGATCATCGGCTGGTGGGTCGGGATGACGACCACTTCCAGCCCGTAAATGGTCTGGAACTCGTAGGCTTCCGTGTCGGCCGTACCGGTCATCCCGGAGAGCTTGTCGTAGAGGCGGAAGTAGTTCTGGAACGTGATCGAGGCCAGGGTCTGGTTCTCGCGCTGGATGGGCACGCCTTCCTTGGCCTCGACGGCCTGATGCAGGCCCTCCGACCAGCGTCGGCCGGCCAGCGTGCGACCGGTGAACTCATCGACGATGACGACCTCGCCGTCACGAACGATGTAGTCGACGTCTTTCTGGAACAGGTGATGGGCCCGGAGCGCGGCGTTGAGGGTGTGCATCAGGCTCAGGTTGTTGGCGTTGTAGAGGCTGTCGCCGGCCTCGAGCAGGCCGGCCTCGCTCATCAGCCGCTCGACCTTGGCCATGCCGTCTTCGGTCAGGTAGACCTGCTTGGTCTTTTCATCCACGCTGAAATCGCCCGGACCGTCCTCTTCTTGCTGGCGGTCGAGAAACGGCACGATGCGATTGATCTTGACGTAGAGTTCGGGTCCCTCGTCGGCCGGCCCCGAGATGATCAGGGGCGTGCGCGCCTCGTCGATCAGGATGGAGTCGACCTCGTCGACGATCGCAAACGCCTGGCCGCGCTGGACCTTCTGCTCCAGCGAAAACGCCATGTTGTCGCGCAGGTAGTCGAAGCCGAGTTCGTTGTTGGTGCCGTAAGTGACATCGGCGGCGTAGGCCTGGCGCTTCTCGTTCGGCGCCATGCCGGGCACCGAGACGCCCACGGTCAGGTCGAGGGCATCGTAGATGGGCTTCATCCAGGCGGCGTCGCGACGGGCCAGATAATCGTTGACCGTGACCACGTGGACCCCGCGATCGGCGATGGCGTTGAGATAGACGGCCAGGGTCGACATCAGCGTCTTGCCCTCGCCGGTCTTCATTTCGGCGATCTTGCCCTGATGGAGAACGATGCCGCCGATCAGCTGAACGTCGAAATGACGCAGGCCCATGGATCGAACCGACGCCTCGCGCACAGCGGCAAACGCTTCGGGCAGCAGATCGTCCAGTGACTCTCCGTCTGCGTGACGACGACGAAACTCGGCCGTCCTTGCCTTCAGGTCTTCATCGGAAAGCTCCTTGAAACTCGATTCGAGGGCGTTGACCGCCTCGACCGATTTCTGCATCTGCTTGATCAGCCGATCGTTTCGGCTGCCGACGAATTTCGTGATGAGGGATCTGAGCATGAACGGTCCAATAGTCTGCGAAAGACAGGTTGGTAAGACACTTGGGGGCGCCGGCGGGCACGCGCAAGATAGCCGCTCATTCTAGCGCGACCAGGCGCTAAACTGAACCCGGTACCCGCATCGACCCAGTACGGAGACCCCGAGATGGCGCAACCCGCTGAAAAACGACCGACCGATATCGTCGCCGGCTCCGGGCCGCTCCAGCGCCTGGTGAGGGCCCAGCGCATTTTCGAGGCCCTGGACGCAAAGATTCAGCCGGTTCTGTCCGAGTCGGCTCGCGGCCAGGTTCGCGTGGCCTGCGTGGATGGCTCGACGCTGGTGCTGGTCGCGGCCTCGTCGGCCTGGGCCAGCCGCGCCCGGCTGGAAGCGGAGAACGCGCTCGAGGCCGCGCGCAGCGTGTGGCCGGAGTCGCTGTCCGGCGTCCGGGTCATCGTCGGTAAGGGCGCGGTTTAGATCGCCTGAGCCGGCTGCACGTACGAGATCGGTGCGGTTGCTGCATCGCCGAAACTGACTTCTTCCCAGGCGTCGGCGTCGGCCAGCAGGGTTCTCAGCAACTGATTGTTGAGCGCATGCCCGGATTTGTAGCCGGTGAATTTGCCGATCGCGTTGCGGCCGAGCAGGTACAAGTCGCCGATGGCGTCGAGAATCTTGTGCTTGACGAACTCGTCTTCGTAGCGCAGGCCGTTGGGGTTGAGCACGCGAAAATCGTCCAGAACCACGGCGTTGTCCATGCTGCCGCCGAGCGCCAGGTTGCGCTGGCGCAGAAACTCGATATCGCGCATGAAACCGAAGGTCCGCGCGCGCGCGATCTCCTTGAGATAGGAGGTGGTCGAAAAGTCGAGGTCTGCCCGGCAGGAACCACGACGGATGGCCGGATGATCGAAATCGATGGTGAAATCGACCTGGAACCCTTCGTGGGGCTCGAACCGCACCCACTTGTCGCCTTCACGCACCTCGACCGGCTTGAGCACCCGGATGAAGCGCTTGGGCGCGGCTTGCTCGGCGATGCCGGCCGACTGCACCAAAAACGCGAACGGCCCGGAACTGCCGTCCATGATCGGGACTTCCGAGGCGCTCAGGTCGACGTAGATATTGTCGATTCCGAGACCGGCCAGGGCCGACATCAGATGCTCGATCGTGGCAACGCGCACGCCGTTGGCGACCAGGGTCGTCGACAGCGAGGTATCGCCCACCTCGTGGGGATCGGCCGGGATTTCGACCACCGGATCCAGATCCACGCGTCGGAAGACGATGCCGGTGTCGGCCGGTGCCGGGCGCAGGGTCATGAGCACCTTCTCGCCGGTGTGCAACCCGACGCCGGTGGCCCGGATTACATTCTTCAGGGTACGTTGGTTGACCAAGGGAACTCCCGCCTTGCTGAGACTTCATCCATCCAATTC
>JAWLFD010000151.1:0-5916 GCA_041685745.1 Wenzhouxiangella sp. | reverse complement strand
CTGGGCAGCGCCCTGGTTGCGCAGGATCGCCTCGACGAAGCCGCCGAGGTCTATCGCCAGGCCCTGGCACTGCTTCCTTCCGGGCCCGAGCAGGCCACCGAAGACGTGCGCGCCACGCTCACCCGGCGCCTGACGCTGTTGGAAAATCAGCTGGGCGAACCGGCACCGTGAACCCGGATCAGCTCAGCGCGCGCTTCAGCCAGGCCCGGGCCATGCGCCACTCCCGGGTCACGGTGGACTCGGAAATTTCCAGCGCTTCGGCGGTTTCGGGAATGCTCAGTCCGGCGAAATAGCGCAACTCGACGATGCGGGCCTGGCGCTGATCGATATCGGCCAGCTGTTCCAGGGCCTGGTCCATGGCCAGCAGATCGGCGCCGAACGGGTCTCCGGTTTCGATCCGGTCAAGCTGGACCCGGTCGGCGGGCGCGGGTCGCTTGGCCGCATTCTGGCGCCGGGCGTAGTCGACCAGCACGCTGCGCATGACGGTCGCGGCAACCAGCAGAAACTCGCGTCGATCGGCCCAATCCTGGCGCTCGGTTCTGGCGATGCGCAGCCAGGCCTCGTTGACCAGCGCCGTGGCCTGCAGGGTGTGATCGCGCCGCTGCGCGCCCATCTGGCGACCGGCCATGGCGCGCAGTTCCTCGTAGACCAGCGGGACCAGCCGGCCGAAATCACCATCGTCTTCGCCGGTGCAGCGCTGCAGAAGTTCGGCGATCTTGCGCGGGTCGGGCTGAACCATGCTGAAAAGCCCTTGCAATCTCTGGCGATCGGGAATCAAGAATCGCACATTGAAGCCCGCTTTTCAGCCCGGAGGCAGGTGGCTTACAATGCGGAATGAATCAAGCGGCGCAATCACGGTGCAAGGCAGTGATCGATGCGAAGGCGTGAGCGAATATCTCGCCGCCTCGGACTCGTCCTGGGGCTGGCGGCGCTGGGCAGCACGGCCGTTGCCGACGCGCCGGCCGATTCGGCCTGCCTGATCGACTCCGTTGACTCGCTGGCGCCCGCCGCCCCGACGATCGGAGAACAACGCCCGGGCCCGCCGGCGTTTGCGCTACTGCAGACCGGGCGCTCGGAGCTCGAGATGAACCTGAAAGCCGTTTGCGTCGGCGATCGTCTGGCCGGCCTCACGCTCGGCCTGATGCCCGGCCAGACGCGTTCGATCATCCTGGTCGCCAGGCCCGACCCTCGCCTTCCGCTCGCAGCCGCAGAATATTCCTCGGTCAACGAAAACGGGCGCAACGGGGCATGGCACATCGTTGTGCGGCCGGCGCAAGTCGTCGATGACCTCGAGCCGGGCCAGGCTCAGCGGATCGAAATGCTGGTCACGGCCGGTGCGGCCAACCGCCGGGGTCAGCGGCAGTCTTTCTGGCTGCGCGAGACCGGGATTGCGGCGGAAGCCTCACGGGACGCGTCGCTCGAGCTGATTCTGGAGTCCCTGGACGACGAGCGGATGTTCCGCGACAACTTCAAGGTCGACCCCAGCGTCGGGCAATTCAGCCTGCGAGGCGACCAAACCGCCCCGACCGATCATCGGGTGCACCAGGATGTCGCCGCCACGGCGCCATGAACCGCCGAGGCCCCGCTCACTAACCGACGAAGGCGCTCGCGCACAGGCTGATCAGGCCGCCGGAGAAGACCCCCAGCGCCAGCATGGCCATCCCGTTGACGGTCAGCACCGCCCGAAAATCGACCGGCGCCTTCAGCGGCTGCTCGCTTGACGGGTCGTCGAAATACATCAGCTTGACCACCCGCAGGTAGTAAAAGGCGCCGATCACGGCGGTCAGTACGGCGAGCACCGCCAGCCAGGTGAAACCGGCCGCCATGGTCGCGGCAATGACCTGCCACTTGGCGAAAAAGCCCAGGAACACCGGAATCCCTGCCAGCGAGAACAGGATCATCATCATCAAAAAGGCGTGCCAGGGGTTGCGCCGGGCCAGCCCCTTGAAATCGTCGAGCTGGTCGGCCTCGCGGCCATCGACCGAGACCAGGATCAGCACGGCGAACGCGCCGGCCGACATGATCGCGTAGGCGATGGCGTAGAACATGGCCGCCGCGTAGCCCTCGGGCGTGCCGGCCAGAATCCCCAGCAGCATGAAACCCATGTGCGAAATGGTCGAATAGGCCAGCATGCGCTTGATGTTGGTCTGGGCAATGGCCACGACGTTGCCCAGGATCAGCGACAGACCGGCGATCACCACCAGCATGCCCTGCCAGTCCGCGTGCAGCCCGCCCAGTCCGTTGTCGAGCAGCCGGATCGCCAGCGCCAGACCGGCCAGCTTGGGCACCGAGGCCACGAACAGCGCAATCGGCAGGGGCGCGCCGTGATAGACGTCGGGCACCCACATGTGGAACGGCACCGCGCCGAGCTTGAAGGCCACGCCGATGACGATGAAGACCAGACCGAAGGTCAGCAGCATGGAATCGCCGGCGCCTCCGCCCAGGGAGGCGCTTATTTCGGCCAGCTGCAGGCTGCCGGTGGCGCCGTACAGCAGGCTCATGCCGTACAGCATCAGGCCCGAGGCCAGCGAGCCGAGAATGAAGTACTTCATCGCCGCTTCCGAGCCCAGCCGCGAGTCGCGGTCCAGCGCCACCAGGGCATAGGTCGACAGGGCCAGCAGCTCCAGTCCCAGGTACAAGGTGATCAGGCTGGCCGAGGAAATCAGCACCATCACGCCGAGCAGGGCGAACAGGCTCAGGGTATAGAACTCGCCCTTGAACAGGTCGAACATGCGCAGGTAGTGCTTGGCATAAACGAACACCCCGGCGAGGATGAGGTAGCTGAAGACCTTGAGGACATCACCGAAGCGATCACGAACAAAAGTATCGCTGAAGGCGTAAACAGCCTCTCCGGGCGCCATCATCAGGCGTAGCGTCAGGATCGCGGTGAACACCAGCGCGACCACGGCCAGCATATGGGTCAGGCCGCGGCGCTCGGTGGGAATGAACAGGTCGGCCAGCAGAATGCCGCAGGCCGCGGCCAGCAGGAAGATCTCGGGCAGTGCGAGTTGCAGTTCGGCGAGCGTCATGACGGGGACGAAACCTGACCTGGGCATTCGGCGCGGCGCCCCGAGTTGTATCTGCGTTTATCTGCGTTCATCTGCGGTTCCATTGCATGTAACGGGTCAAGGCAGCTTGGACTGCATGATGTGCTCGACCAGCTCGGCCACCGAAGCTTCCATCATCTCGATCAGCGGAAACGGCCAGATGCCGACACCCAGGACGAACACGGCCAGGATCACCATCAGAACCCACTCCCGGCCGCTCAGATCCTTCAGGCCGGCCACGGCCGAGTTGGCCACCTCACCGTAGAACACGCGCTTGACCAGCCACAGGCTGTAGGCCGCGCCCAACAGCAGACTGGTGCCGGCGACGAAGGCGAACCAGATGCTGGCCTGGAAGGCGGCGAGGATGACCATGAACTCACCGACAAAACCGGAGGTGCCGGGCAGCCCGGAGTTGGCCATGAAGAACAAAACGGCGAACATCGCAAACCACGGCATGGTGTTGGCCACCCCGCCGTAACTGGAGATTTCGCGGCTGTGGACGCGGTCATACAGCACGCCGACGGCCAGGAACATCGCCCCGGAAATGAAACCGTGTGAAATCATCTGCACCATGCCGCCGCTGATGCCCAGACCGGCGCCGGCGACATCCCCGGTATTGCGGGCAATGGCAAAGGCCAGGAACAGCCCCAGGGTGACAAACCCCATGTGCGAGATCGAGCTGTAGGCGATCAGCTTTTTCATGTCGCTCTGGGCCAGGGCGACGAAGCCGATATAGGCAATCGCGACCAGCGACAGCCCGATCACCAGCCAGTCAAGCGCCGCGGCCGCATCCGGCGTGATCGGCAGCGAGAATCGGACCAGCCCGTAACCGCCGATCTTGAGCATGACCGCCGCCAGCACCACCGAGCCACCGGTCGGCGCCTCGACGTGGGCGTCGGGCAGCCAGGTGTGTACCGGCCACATCGGCACCTTGACCGCGAACGCGATCAGGAAGGCCAGGAAGATGAGAATCTGGGCCTCGAGCGCAATCGGCAGCTGGTGCAGGTCGGCAACGGCAAAGCTGCCGGACTGCAGGTACAGCCACAGCAGCGCGATCAGCATGAACACCGAGCCGAAGAAGGTGAACAGGAAGAACTTGACCGTGGCGTAGATCCTGTTCGGCCCGCCCCAGATCCCGATGATCAAAAACATCGGCACCAGCATGGCTTCGAAGAACACGTAGAACAGCAGCGCATCCAGGGCCGAGAACACCCCCACCATCAGACCCTGCAGCAGCAGGAAGCTGGCCATGTAGAGGTGCACCCGATCCTCGATCCGCCAGCCGGCGACGATGATCAGCGCGCCGATCAGCGTGGTCAGCAGGATCAGCGGCAGCGACAGACCGTCGATGCCCAGGTGGTAATGAATGTTGAACGCGCCGATCCAGACCGCTTTCTCCTGGAACTGCATCGCCGCGGTGGTCGCATCGAACCCGGCATACAGCAGCAGCGACAGCGCAAAGACGGCCAGGGCAATACCCAGCGCCAGCGGCCGAACAAGCTTCGGCGACTGCTCGCCGATGCTCGCCACGAACACCGCGCCGAGAATCGGCAGCCAGATCAGCAGACTGAGCAGGGGCCATTCAGACATCATGCATCCCCCCTCACCTGAGCAGCACGAACGAGGCCACGATGGCCACCAGGCCGATGATCATGGCGAACGCGTAGTGGAACAAAAAGCCCGACTGCAGGGTGCGCATCGCCCCCGACAGTCGGCCGATCAGGCTGGCCGTGCCGTTGACCAGCCAGCCGTCGATGATCATGCGATCGCCGCGGTTGGACAGTCCCCCGGCCAGCTTCAGGGCCCCGCCGGCGACCCCCTTGAGATAGAGATCGTCGAAACCGTACTTGTTGTCGAGAATCTTCCACAGCGGCAGGGCTTTTTGCTTGACCGATTCGGCGATCGCGGGATTGAACAGGTAGATCCAGGTCGCCAGCCCGACCCCCAGCATGGCCAGCCAGAACACCGGGGTGACGAAGCCATGCAGGGCGAACGCGAACGGACCGTCTTCGAACTTGTAGGCCAGCTGGGCGACCACGTCGTGGGCTTCGCGCACGAAGATGGCATCGGCGAGCGCGCCGCCAAACAGCAGCGGCACCACGGTGAAATAGCCGATCAGCACCGACGGGATGGCCAGCAGGATCAGCGGGACGGTCACCACCCAGGGCGACTCGTGGGCGTGGGCGCGGGTCGCCTCGTCCATGCGGGTCGGGCCGTGAAAGGTCAAATACAGCAGGCGGAACGAGTACAGCGCCGTGATCACCACTCCTGCGTAGACGGCGAAAGTGGCGAAGGCCGCCCCGGGCCGGTCGGCCAGCTTGACCGCCTCGATGATCAGATCCTTTGAGTAAAAGCCCGAAAAGAACGGAAAACCGATCAGGGCCAGCGAGCCCAGCCAGGCGGTGGCCGCCGTGATCGGCAGGTAGCGGGCCAGCCCGCCCATTTCGCGCATGTCCTGCTTGTGGTGTAAGGCGATGATCACCGAGCCGGCGGCGAGGAACAAAAGGGCCTTGAAAAACGCGTGGGTCATCAGGTGGAAGATCGCCACCGAATAGGCCGACGCCCCCAGGGCAACGGTCATGTAGCCCAGCTGCGACAGGGTCGAATAGGCGACCACCCGCTTGATGTCGGTCTGCACGATCCCGACCAGGCCCATGAACAGCGCGGTGATCGCGCCGATGATCAGGATGAAGCTCAAGGCGGTGACCGAGGCTTCGAACATCGGCGACAGCCGGGCGACCATGAAGATGCCGGCGGTGACCATGGTCGCGGCGTGGATCAGGGCCGAGATCGGGGTCGGGCCTTCCATGGAGTCCGGCAGCCACACGTGCAGCGGGACCTGCGCCGACTTGCCCATCGCGCCGATAAA